>JAICTB010000010.1 GCA_025936595.1 Thermoleophilia bacterium
ACGCTCGATCGCAGGCGCCTCGCCGAGGCGGAGCCGCGCGCGCAGCTCGGTTCCGGGAGGGAGGATCGCCGGCGTGCGGACGAGCCCTTCGCGGCCCGGTATGTCGGCGCCCATGTCGAGCATGACGCGCCAGCCGTCCTGCTCGACGACGACCTTCGTCGCACCGATCACGCCCACTCCGCCGAAGAACCGGAGCCTCGCCATCAGCGGTCCTCCACCCACCTTTCGATCGGCTCGAGCAAGTCTTCGAAACGCGGCGCCTCGAGCTGCGCGCGCCCTGCGGGGCCGACGCCGAATGGGTCGACGTACGCTGCCGTGCAGCCCGCATTGAGCGCGGGCTGGATGTCGTTCACGAAGTGATCGCCGATGCTGAGCACGTTCTGCGGCGCGACGCCGTTCACGTCGGCGAACGCCCGCAGGCGGATCTCGAAACGGTTCGGCTTCGCGGAATCGCACGAGATCTCGTCGAACGAGCCCAGGAGGTCGAGACGCTCGAGGAGCGGCATGACGCCGAACGACGGCGTGTTCGTAACGAGCACGCGTCGCGCCCGGTCGCCGACGCGCTCGAGCAGCTCGCGCAACCCGTCGGGAACCTCCAGCTCGCAAGCGTCGGAGAGCATGAACACGCGCGTGCGCGCGAAGGCGTCGCCGTACGCGCGCGACGCTCCGCGGCCGCCGCCGGCGAGCACGACCGCCGCCTCCCAGCCGTCGGACGCCTCGACGCCGCCTGCGCCCGAGAGGTACCGCTCCATCGCCTCGACGTACGGCGCGCGCGCCGGCTCCTCGAGGGTCTCGGCGATCCCTTGCGCATAGTGCAGGCACGCGGCGGCAGAGCGATAGAGCGTTCCGTCGAGATCCCACACGAGGACAGCTGAAATACCGCTCATCCTTTCGTCGCCCCCGTCGTCGCGCTCGCACCCTCGACGAGACGGCGTTGCGCGAACATGAACACGATCATCACCGGCAGCGTCGTGAAGACCACCGCCGCCGACAGTCCCGTCCAGTCGGTCCCGTTCGTTCCGAAGAACGTCGACAGGCCGACCTCGATCGGCTGCACGTGCGGGCTCGAGGTCATGATGAACGGCCAGAGGAAGCTGTTCCACGACGCGATGAAGATGTAGAGGCCGATCGTGACGAGCGCCGGCCGTGCCAGCGGCATCGCGATCGTGCGCAGGAACTGCATCTGCGACGCGCCGTCGAGCTCGGCCGCCTCGACGAGCTCCTGCGGTAGTGCGTTGAAGAACTGTCGCAACAGGAAGATCCCGAACACCGACGCGCCCCACGGCACGATCTGCGCCCAGTAGGTGTCGAGCCAGTGCAGCTTGCTGAGGACGACGTAGTCGGGGATCAGCAGCACGACCTTCGGGATCATCAGGATGCTGAGGACCGCGAACAGCACGAGCTCGCGGCCCTTGAAGCGCGTCACGCCGAGCGCGAACCCGGCGAGCAGCGAGGTGACGAGCACGAGCGCGACGGTCGCGCCCGCGATGAAGAGCGTATTCAGGAAGAAGCGCACCCACGTCGCGCCGGCCCACGCACGCGAGTAGTTGTGCGCCTCCGTCCCCGGCAGGAAGTCCGGGGGAAACTGGTAGACGCGGTTCGTCGAGCTGAACGACGTGACGATCACCCAGTAGAACGGGAACGCGAACAGAATCCCGATCAGGAGGGCGAGCAGCCCTGAGCGGAAGCGGCGTGACCGCTTCCGCCACAGGGCTGCTCCGGCACCGGCAGGCATCAACCGCCGGCCGCCGCCATTGCCTTCGCCTGCGCCGCCGCAAGGGCGTGCGCGGGATCGCCGCCGTTGTCGAGCACGGCCTGGAGCGCCGTCGCGAGCTGGCCCTCCGCGACCGTCCACCATGCGTACGGCGGATTCCCGCGGGCGACATCGAGCGAGTGCGCGGCGATCTGCTGGTACGGATGCGTCGCGATGTACCGCTTCATGATCGGCAGTGCCGTCTTCGTCACCGGCAGATAGCCGGTCGCCTCGGCCCAGTACGCCGTCTGCCGGGGCTCCGACAGGAACTTCATGTACTGCCAGGCCGCCGCACGCTCCGCGTTCGACGCCTTGGAGAAGATGACGATGTTCGTTCCGGCCATCGCGTTACCCTCGCCGTTTCGGCCGGTCGGCAGTGCCGCAACCTTCATGGAGAACTTGCCGCCGTCGGCGGCGAGCTCGTACGGGTAGCCGGCGATCGTCGACAGGTCGAACGCCGAACGACCGGCGCCGAGCGCGGTCTCACCCGGGTAGTTCGTCCCGATCTGCAGCGCACCCGACTTCTTCAGGTCGGCGAGGTACCCGAGCGCCTTGATCGCCGCCGGCGTGTTCAGTGTCGGCTTGCCGTTCGCGATCCACGTGCCGCCGAAGGCGTGAATCATCGCCAGCATCACGATCGTCCCGTCGGCGGGTGCCGCGAGCGTCCCCGTGTCCGTGCTCCACGCCCAGTTGCCGCTCTTCGTCAGCGCCTTCGCGACGGTCGCGAACTGCACCCACGTCTTCGGCACCTGCAGCCCGGCCTTCGCCAGCTTGTCCGCGTTGTAGTACATGACGTAGTCGCTCTTGTTGAACGGCCACATCCAGATCTTGCCGTCCGGCAGGAAGAGGTCCTGCCAGACGCCTTTCCAGATCTGCTTCCGGTCGGCGGTCGTGACGCCCATCTTCTTGCTGTTGACGTAACCGGTCAGCGGGATGATCGCCTTCGCGTCGGCATAACCCGCGGCCCAGTTCTCGTAGGCCTGACCGATCGTGGGCGGCTTGCCGGCTGCAATCGCGGCCTGCTCCTTCTGCTGCAGGACGCCATAGTTCGGCTCCGCGATCAGCGTCACCTTGATGTTCGGATGCTGCGCCTCGAAGCGCTTCGTCAGCAGGTCGAGGGACGGCTTCTGCGTTCCCGAGGCCATCGCCTCCATGAACGAGATGTTGATCGTGGCCCTGCTCGACGCGGTCGCGCCGTAGGCCGCATAGGAGCACGCGGCCGCGGCGAGAAGCGCGCCGACGACGATCGAACTGCGGCGGTGCCAGTGCATCGTTCCCTCCCGAGAGTTGTGGTGGTTTTGGGCAAAGGGGGTCATTGGCTGCGGCTCCTCGAGACACGCAGCTGCAGCAGCGTGAACAGGGCGATGACGGCGAACAGGACGACGGCGATCGCCGCGCCGAAGCCCGTGTGGAAAAAGACGAAGCTCTCCTGGTAGAGCAGGAAGCCCGTGGTAGTGGTCGCCTGCAGCGGGCCACCCTGGGTCATCGTGTAGATCTGCGTGAACGCCTGCAGCGAGTCGATCGTCGTGATCACGATCACGAAGACGATCGTCTGCGTGAGCTGCGGCAGGACGACGTCGCGGATCTCGTGCCGGTAGCGCGCCCCGTCGACGCGCGCAGCCTCGCGCAGGTCGGTCGACACCGTCGCGAGGCCGGCGAGGAAGATGATCACGGTGAAGCCGAGGTCGTGCCAGAGCGTGTAGAAGATCACCGCCGGCATCGCCCACGTCGTCGACTGCAGCCAGCCGACCATCGGCAGGTGCAGCATCCGCAGCAGGCTGTCGAGCAGCCCGTATTGCGGGTTGAAGATCCAGACCCACACGATCGACGTCGCGACGAGGGGCGTGAAGTACGGCGTCAGCACCGCGAGCCGCACGACCCTCCGCACGAGGCCGCGCGAGCTGAGCAGCAACGCGATACCGAGACCGAACACGGTGCTGCCCGCGACGACGCAGCCGACGAAGTACACCGACGCGACGATCGAGTGCCAGAAGTCCGCCGAGGACCCGAGCGCGCGGTAGTTGTGCAGTCCCGTGAACGTCGAGAGCGACGAGTTGAGCAGGTTCCAGTCGAACAGGCTGATGTAGAGGACGAACAGCGCCGGCCCGATCGTGAAGACGCCGAAGACGATGAGCGCCGGCGACAGGTACAGGAGCGCGAAGCGGCCGTCCCGGATCCCAATCCTGCCGGCACGGCGGCGCGAGGAGCGCTGCGGGCGGACGACTGCGTCGACCGCGGTCACGCCGCCACCGCGGTCGTACGCCGGACGACGAGCTCGTGCGGGAGGATGACGTCGCGCGGCTCGATCTCCCCGTCGGCGAGCCGGTCGAGCGCGAGCGACACAGCGGCGCGGCCGATCGCTTCCCGCGGTAGCCGCACAGTCGTGAGCTGGACGAGCCGCGACGACGCGAACCAGATGTCGTCGTAACCGACGACGGAAACGTCGCCGGGCACCGCGAGCCCGTGGTCGAGGAACGCGTCGATCGCGCCGAGCGCGATCAGGTCGTTCCCGCAGAGAACGGCGCGCGGCGGCTCGGCGCGCGCCGCGAGGAGCGTCCGCGCGCCCTCATAGCCGGCTGCCACCGTCAGACGGCACTCGGCCACGCGGTCAGGGCCGGGCTCGATGCCCACCTCCGCGAGTACCTCGAGGAACCCGTGCGTCCGCTCGGCGCTCGCCGACGAGCCGCTCGGGCCGGCGAGTATGGCTACCTCGCGGTGGCCTGCGTCGACGAGGTGGCTCGCCGCCTCGCGCGCGCCGGCGCGGTCGTCGATCCCGACGAAGTCGGCGGCAAGCCCCGGCACGCGGCGGATCGCCTGGACGACCGGGACGCCCGCGCGGACGAGCTCGGCGATCAGCGCGCCGTCCGTCACCATCTGCGACGTCAAGATGAGCGCCGCCGACTGGTGGTCGCAGAGCGCGCGCACCGCGTCGCCGTCGAGGCCGCCGTCGACTCCGCGGTGGCTGAGGAACACCTCATACCCCGCCTCGGCGGCAGCCGCGATGACGGCGCCGGCGATGTCGGGGTAGAACGGGTTCGTGATGTCGGCGAGCACGAGGCCGAGCACGCGGCTCTGTCCGGTCCTCAACCCGCTCGCCAGGCGGTTCGGCCGGAAGCCGACTTCCTTCGCGATCCGCAGGACGTGCGCGCGGGTCTGCTCTCCGACCCCGTCGCGCTCGTTCATCACATAGGACACCGTCGCGATCGAGACGCCGGCGCGGCGAGCGACCTCCGCGAGCGTCGCCCGTGCCGCCGTCTCGCGAGGTCTATGCTCGCCCCGCTGCTCCACCCCCACGGCGCCCTAGGATAGTGCGCCCTTAAACGTTTCGCAACGGCATCCCGACACGATTCCGGCTCCCGATCCCCAAACCCGCTCCGTGCCGCAAATCTGCGTCGTCGGCGCCGCCCTGATCGACCTCGTCGCCTACGTCCCACGCCTGCCAGCGGTCGGCGAGACGCTCCACGGGAGCGTGTTCCGCACCGGCTTCGGCGGCAAAGGCGCGAACCAGGCGGCGATGGCGGCGAAGCTCGGCGCCCGCGTCTCGATGGTCACGCGCGTCGGCAGGGACACCTTCGGCGACAGCATGCTCGAGAACTTTCACGAGCTCGGGATCGACACGACGCACGTCGGTGTGGACGAGTCGACCTCGTCCGGCGTCGCGCCGATCGCCGTTGACGCGAACGGCGACAACGCGATCGTCATCGTCACGGGCGCCAACGACCGCCTGACACCCGCGGACGCGGAGCGCGCGCGAGAGACGATTGCAGCCGCCGACGTCCTCGTCTGCCAGCTCGAGATTCCACACGACGTCACGCTCGCCGCGCTGAGCATCGCGCGCGAGGAGTCGACGCTCGCGATCCTCAACCCCGCGCCGGCGGCGAGGGACCTGCCGTGCGCCGCGTTCGAGCTCGCGGACGTGCTCTGCCCGAACGAGTCAGAAGCTGCCTTGATTCTCGGCCGCGAGGTCGACGCCGGCGAGGAGCTCGCCGCCGCCCGCGAGCTGCGCTCGCTCGGTCCGCGCGCCGTCGTCCTCACGCTCGGCGAGCGCGGCTGCGCGATCTCGACCGACGGCCTCGAGCTGGTCAGGGCGGCCGAGCCGGTCGCCGCCGTCGATACCACGGGGGCCGGCGACGCGTTCGTCGGCACGCTCGCGGTCGGACTCGCACTCGGCGAGGACCTGGCCGCGGCCGCGGCCCGCGCGAACCACATCGCGGCGATGAGCGTCCGGCTGCCCGGGACACAGTCGAGCTTTCCCTCACTCGATCTTCTCTCTCGCCACCGGTGACCGTGTGCGGTGTTGGACGCAGTGCGCCAGAGCGATCGGCGCGGCGACGTCATCAGGCGCGAAGGTAGGTGAGGACTGCTTCGACGCGGCGGTTGCGGCTTCGGTCCTCGGGAAGTCCGAGTTTCTGGAGGATGTGCCGGATGTGGCTCTCGACCGTCTTGGGAGAGAGCCAGAGTCGTTCGGCGATGCCGCGGTCGGTCAGGCCCTCGGCCATGAGCGACAGGACGTGTCGCTCGCGGTCGGTGAGATCGTCGATCGGACTTCCCTCACGGGCGCGGGCGAGTAGCTGGTCGACCAGTTGCGGGTCGAGGACGGTTTCGCCCTGTGCCAGTCGCCGTACGGCATCGAGGAGATCGGTGCCCTGTGTGATGCGGTCTTTGAGGAGGTATCCGCTGGCCTCACCACTTTCCTGGAGGAGCTTCAACGCGTAGTCGGCGTCGATGTACTGCGAGAGCACGAGGACGGCGATGTCCGGATGCCGGGCACGGATCTCGGCGGCAGCCTGCAGGCCCTCGTCGCTGTGGGTCGGGGGCATGCGGATGTCGACGATGACCACGTCCGGGTGCGTCTTCTCCACGGTGGCGGCCAGTTCGTCTGCGTCTCCCGCTTCGCCGCACACGTCGATGTTCGCCTCGGCGAGGAGACGCTTGAGGCCTTCGCGCACCAGTAGCGAGTCGTCCGCGATCGCTACGCGCATGGAATCTCGGCGGCGATTGTGGTTCCGCATCCGGGCCGGCTGTCGATCGCGAGTCGTCCGTCGAGAGCGCCGATCCGGTCGACGAGGCCTGCGAGTCCCGTGCCGCGGCCGGGATCGGCACCCCCGATACCGTCGTCGCCGATCTCGATCCGCGCCAGTCCGTCCTCGCGGGTGATGGTGATCCAGGCTCGCGTCGCCTGTGCATAGCGGCTGATGTTGGTGAGTGCCTCAGCGATCAGGTAGTAGCCGGCCGTTTCGACGGCCGAGGGAAAGCGTTGCCCGTTCGCGTTCACGGTGACGGGGACAGCACCGCTTGCGGCGAGTGTGCGGGCAGCCGCGGCGAGGCCTTGATCGGTGAGGATCGCGGGATGGATGCCGCGGGCGAGCTCTCGTAGCTCCTGCAACGCGTGCGCGAGCTCCGCCTCTGCTTCCTCGAGCAGCGGCGCGGCCGCATGATTCGCGATCCGGCCTCGCAGCAGGTTGAGCGCGAGGCCGACCGCGAGGAGCCGCTGCTGGGCACCGTCGTGGAGGTTCCGCTCGAGCCGGCGCCGTTCGCCGTCCGCGGCCTCCACGAGCCGCGCACGTGAGGCCCGCAGCTCGACGAGTTGGCTCCGGAGCTGCGCCTGAAGTTGTTCGTTGTCGAGGGCGAGCCGTGCAGCTGCGACAACCGACTCGACAAGACGCGGATGCTCGAGGAGAGCCCGGTCGTGCACGAGCACCGCGAGCTTCTCGCCGTCACGCTCGATGAACGTCGCCGCCTGCCGGTCGTTATCGCCGTCGCCGGGGAGCTCGACCGGCCGTCCGAACGAGTCGACGAAGTCGTCGGCCTGGGCGAGGCGGAAGCCGAGCCGCAAGGTTGGATCGTGCAACGTCCGCGCGAGCGCCTGCTCCATCGTCTCCGCTCCGATCGAATCGAGCTCGATCACGAGATCGCCCACTGCGACCTGGCCGAGCCTTGCCCGAACAAGCCCAAACGCGAATGCGAGCGGAATAAGGAGGCGTGCGACGAGCGGCGGGAAGAAGACGATGTCGGGCTGCGAGCCGGTCAGCGCCTGCACGATCGCATCGGCAGCATCGGCGGCCGCGAGCAGCAGCGCGGCGGCGAACACGGGGCCGAGCACCCGCCGTCCGCCCAGACTCGCCCCGGCCCAGCGCGTCCCGACGACGGCGATGGCCGTTATCGCGTACACGACTACGCCCACGTTGCCGACCGTCGAGAGCGCCGAGTGCACATTCGGGGCGTCCCGGACACTGAATGCATTCACGCCGTGGTTCGGAAGCGTCAACGTGGCGAGCACGTTCACGAGGAAGAGCGAGTACCCGGCGGCCACGAGAGCTCGTAGCGGACGCCGGATCAGCCGCCCTGCCGGATACGCGATCAGGAGGTGCGCGAGGACGAGGTCCTGGGAGCCGTCGAAGCACTGTCCGACACCGAACGCCCACGGGTTCTGGTAGGCGCGGATCCCGCCGACCGTCCAGAGCAAGCCGGCAAGCACGAGCAGCGGCGCCGTCCGGTTGCCGGGCCGGAGCCGCCAGAGGACGAGACCGGACGCGATCGAGATCGAGCTGACACCCAGGTCGAGAGGGAACGTCTCCCGCGGAGCGGTGCCGTGGAGCCAGAAGCCGAGCTCGCCAAAGACGACGAAGCAGGCGCCGACGGGCCAGAGCGCGAACCAGAGGAGACGCACGCGGCCGCTCACGCGCCAGCTCCTCCCTCACGCAAGCGCTCGAGCGACAACTCGTTCTTGGGCAGGAAGGGGTACCGCCCATCCAGACCGAGGTCTTCCGCACTGCGGCTCGAGACGAGCAGCACGGACGTCGCCGTCGGAAGCGCATCCGCGACCTCCATGCCGCTCATGTCGGGGAGCATCACGTCGAGCAGCACGAGGTCAGGTCGCAGCTCGTGCACGGACACGACCGCTGAGCGACCGTCGGATGCCTCACCGACGACCGCGAAGCCCGCCTCCTCGAACAGCCGGCGTGCGAACCGCCGAAAGCTCGGATGGTCGTCGACGATCAGGACGCTCCGGCGCACCTGCGGATCGTGACATGCCGGTCGCGCAGGTCAACGCCGGGATATCCCTGAACTGCGCCTGGTTCAGGGATGCCCCTGACGACGAAGGCAACGACGCGGGCCTACCTTCCTGCCACTCGATCACGAAGGAGGCAGACGTGAAGACGAAGGTGATGCTCGCTCTCTCGCTCGTCGCAGCGACGGGGGTCGTCTACGCCACCGGCTCCTCAGCGAGCGGAAGCGGATGGACCGTCGAGCGCTACTACACGGCCGAGACCTGGAACTCGTTCGCCGACATCGGCGGCAACGGCGGCGGCCCGGGCGATGTCTACACCAGCCAGCAGACCCTGAAGACGGTCGCCGGAAACGCGGTCGGCGTCGTCAACGGCTACGGCGTCAACCTTCACAAGCCGTACGTCTTCTTCCACTGGACGGCGACCCTTGGCGACGGCTCGCTGACCCTCGAGGGCGCGATCGACCTGCAGACCGCCGCCGCCACCTACGCGATCGAAGGCGGCACCGGGCGATACGCCGCAGCCCGCGGCACCGTCACGCTCACCGACGCAGGCAAGAACCGTTCGCTCGCAATCGTCCGCTACCGCCAATGAAAAGAGAACGACAAGGAGGTGAAGACATGGCATGGGTCCAGATCCAACACGCCACGCAAGCGACCTGGGACGACCACCAGAAGGTGGCCGCACTGATCGGCGACGAGAAGCCCCCGGGTCTGATCGTCCGCGCGGCCGGCGAAGTCGACGGCCGCTGGAAAAGCGTCAGCATCTGGGAGTCGAAGGAGGCATTCGAGCGCTTCGCCGCGGAACACATAATGCCCGCCGTCAGGCAAGTGTTCGGCGACGAGATGAACGTGGGCGGGCCGCCTCCGCAGGAATGGTTCGAGGCAAAGCACCTGATCGGGCCCTGAACGCGGCGCTCCGGGGCGGCGCACGTCAACCTGCGCCGTCCCGGCTTCGCTGTCGCGAATGCGACAAGGAGTCGCGGCTAGGCGAGCGGCGCGAAGAAATCGACAGGCTGCCCGTCGGGGTCGAGCACCTGGGCGTACCGATGGCCCCAGAACGCGTCCCACGGCTCGAGCCGGGACGTGCCGCCCGCTGCCAGCGCCCGCTCGTACGTCGCGTCGACGTCCGCGGGCGAGTCGCACGCGAACGCAAGTGCGACGTGGTGCCCTTCGGGGGGCTTCCACTCGGGATCGATCTGCTTGATCAGCTCCTCCGTGTCCCACATCAGACGCAGGCCGTTTGGCAGCGTGGCTTCGAAGTGGTCGTTCCCCGACGGCTCGCCGACGTCCACGCCGACGGCGCGGTAGAACGCCGCGGAACGCGCGATGTCAGCCGCAACGATGCCGATCGCGTCCAGCCTCCCAGGCATGGACGAAGTCTATTGCCGATCGGCGACGGTTCGGCGGGCTATGTGCGCCGGCCGCGACGGCGCCGTCAGGTGCTGGCGGACTCGTCGCTCTGGAACAGCGAGAAAGAGTTCCCAGTAGACGACCGTACCGGTGCCGGCCGCGTCCGGCATCGGGTACTCAGTCTCCCGCCCAGCGGCGGAACGCGAGCACGCTGTTGTGGCCTCCGAAGCCGAAGGAGTTCGAGAGCGCTGCGTCGACCTGCTCGGCTCGGGCGGCGTTGGCGAGATAGTCGAGATCACACTCCGAATCGGGCGCGGTGTGGTTGATCGTCGGCGGGAGGACGCCGTGGTGCAACGCGAGGACCGTGAAGACCGCCTCCACCGCACCGGCGGCGCCGAGCGTGTGCCCCGTCGCTCCCTTCGTCGAGGAGACGAGAGGCGGCTTTGAACGATCCGCGAAGACGAGTTTCAGGACCCGCGTCTCGGCGGAGTCGCCCGCAGGCGTGGAGGTCCCGTGCGCATTGACATACCCGATCTCGTCGGGCTCGAGCGCAGCGTCCGCCAGCGCCATGTGGACCGCGCGCGCGGCGTTCGCGCCGACTGGATCGGGATCGGAGACGTGGTTCGCGTCCGACGAGACTCCGTAGCCACCGAGCTCCGCGTAGATGCGTGCCCCGCGCGCACGGGCGTGCTCGAGCTCCTCGAGCACCAGCACCGCGGCCGCCTCGGCGATCACGAACCCGTCCCGCTCCCGGTCGAACGGCCGCGACGCGGACGCCGGATCGTCGTTCCGCGTCGAGAGCGCGCGCATCGCGGCGAACCCCGCGACCGAGACGGGCGTCACCGGCGCCTCGGCGCCTCCGCACACCATGACCTCGGCGCGCCCGAGCCTGATCGCATCGAGCGCGTCCCCGATCGCCATGCTGGACGCGGCGCACGCAGTGCTCTCGGCGAGCAGCGGCCCGCGCGTCCCGAGCTCGATCGACACCCAGCCCGCCGCCAGGTTCGGAAGCGTCTGGACGATCGAGAACGGGCTCACACGATCCGGGCCGCGCTCCGCGAGCTGCAGCACCGTCTGCTCGAACGAAGCGACGCCTCCGAGCGCCGTTCCGATCGCCGTTCCGGCGCGCTCGCCGACCGACGCGACGTCGAGACCCGCGTCGCGCTCGGCCTGCCGCGCCGCGCCGACAAGCAGGTGCGTGCAGCGGTCCATCCGGCGCGCCGCCTTCCCGTCGACGAACGCCGCGACGTCGAAGTCCTTCACCTCGCAGGCAAACCGCACCGGAAACGCGGTCGCGTCGAACCGCGTGATCTCCGCGGCGCCCCTGTCGCCCGCGAGCAACGCCGTCCAGGCCTCTTCGACCGAGTTGCCGATCGGGCTCACGATCCCGAGACCGGTCACCACGACTCGCCGCGAAGAGTGCGCCACACCTCCAGGGTACGTCGGCGCACACCTGACCGCGGCGTGACGCCGGCCGGTAGCGTGCGGGGGTGGACTACGTGAACCTCGGCCGGACGGGTCTGCGTGTGTCGCGGATCTGCCTCGGGATGATGAGCTACGGCCGCCACGAGAGCCGGCCGTGGGCGCTCGACGAGGACGCTGCGGAGCCGATCGTGCGGCGCGCAGTCGAGAGTGGGATCATCTTCTTCGACACCGCCGACGTCTACAACGGCGGCGAGAGCGAGGTGCTCACCGGCCGCCTGCTGCAGCAGCTCTTCGGCACGCGCGAGGAGTACGTGGTCGCGACGAAGGTGCACGGACAGACGATGCCCGGCGAGAACGGAGCCGGCCTCTCGCGCAAGCACGTCCTCGCCTCGATCGACGCGTCTCTCGAGCGGCTCGAGCTCGACTACGTCGACCTCTACCAGATTCACCGCTTCGATCCGCGCACTCCGATCGAGGAGACGATGGAGGCGCTGCACGACATCGTCCGCGCCGGGAAGGCACGCTACATCGGCGCGAGCAGCATGTATGCCTGGCAGTTCGCGAAGGCGCAGTCGGTCGCGCGGACGCGGTTCGTCTCCATGCAGAACCACTACAACCTCGTCTACCGCGAGGAGGAGCGCGAGATGATCCCGCAGTGCATGGACCAGGGCGTCGCGGTGCTGCCGTGGAGCCCACTCGCGCGCGGCCTCCTCGCCGGCACGCGGACGCCCGAGGGCGAGAAGCTGACGACGCGGGCGCGGACCGACTCCTTCGGCGACAGCCTCTACACGCCGGAGGTCGACTTCACGGTCGTAGATCGAGTCGTAAAGGTGGCGCAGGCGCGCGGTGTCGCGCCGGCCCAGGTTGCGCTCGCGTGGCTGCTCGGGAAGCCGGGCGTGACGGCGCCGATCGTCGGTGCGACGAAGCTCGAGCACCTCGACGACGCGATCGCCGCGGAGCAGCTTTCGCTGAGTGCGGAGGAGATCGCGCAGCTCGAAGAGCCGTACGTCCCCCACGCCGTCTCCGGCCACTGATCGGCCGCGCGAACCTCTACGGGGTCACGAAACCGCCGTGTGAGAGGGCGACGAAGACGAGGGCGACGACGAGCAAGAGGGTCGCCGTGAGAGCGCCTATGGCGCCGAAGGTTGCCTCGCGACCTCTCCTGCGAAGCAACGCGGCGGCGAGGCCGGCTCCGGTGACGGGCACAGCGAGGAGCACGAGAAAGAAACCGCGCCCGCCGAATCCGTGGTCAGCAGCTGCGACCGCAAGATTCCACGCCAACAGCGGGCAGACGACCACCGCCACGACGACGTAGACGCCGCGAACAACGTGCCGGGTCACTTCTTCCCCATAGGAGGGAGCACAGGCGGCGGCACCGCACCGAGTATCGATGGAATCGGGTACCAGCTCAATCGCCTGCGCGACGGTTCCGGAGTAACCGCTGAACCGTCGAGGGCCGTGGGTCCCGGTAATCACGCTAGTGCGACTCGGCTGCGGGTTTGGCAGGGGAGGCTAGGTAGACGCGCCAGCTGCGCCAGTGCAGGCGGTTTCTTCCGGAAGAGCTACTACTCGCCAGCGCGAAGAGGCGTCGGCCGGGCCCGGCTGCACGATGTGATTCTCGTAGGCGTAGACGACTTTCGCCGGCCGTCCTTGCGCTACTACGCGCCACGTAGTAGAATGGCCGCTGTGAACAACCCGAGCCTGCTCATCCTGACGAGCCTCTCGTCCGGCCCCAAGCACGGACACGCGCTGCTCCTCGACATCGAATCCTTCGCAGATGTGCGGCTCGGTCCCGGCACGCTCTACGGCGCGATCACGCGACTCGAGGAGCAGGGCCTGATCGAGCCACTCGATCCCGAGGACCGGCGCCGCCCTTACCGCATCACGGCCGCCGGGACGATGACGCTCGCAGCGTCGCTCGAGGGTCTGCGCCGCATCGTCCGAACCGGCACGACGCGACTGGCTGCGGCGACATGAAGCTGCTCCTGCGCGCCTACCCGCGTCGCTGGCGGGAGCGGTACGGCGAAGAGTTGCTTGCGCTGCTCGAGACCGAGCCGCTCACCTGGCGCGTACGCGCGGACGTGCTGCGTTCCGGTCTCGGCGAGCGGCTGCGCGGGTCGGGTCCCGCGCCACGGCGCGTACTGTGGGCCTGGTCGCTGTTCGTGATCGGCGGCATCGCGTTCCAGAAGACCTCGGAGCACTGGCAGGTCGTCGTCCCCGGCCCCGACCGCGCCGTCCCGACGGCCGCGTTCGACACCGTCCAGGTCGCGGCTGCGATCGGCAGCGCCGCGGTCCTCGCTGGCGTGGCACTCGCGTTCCCCGCCTTCCTCCGCGATCTCCGGAGCGGCGGCTGGACGGCGCTGGGGCGGCCGATCGTGCTCGCCTCGGCCGTAACGTCCGTCGCCGCGGGAGCCCTCGTCGCGGTCGCGCTCGACCACGACATCGTCACCGCCTCGATCTTCATCATCTTTGCCGTTGTCTCGCTGTTCGCGTGGACGCGTGCCGCCGCCCTCGCCGCGCGCCGTCTCCAACCGTTGCGCGTGCACCGCCACCTCGCGCTCACGGTGACCGCAACCATGGTCGCGATCACGATCGCCGCCGCGGTCTGGTTCGCGTCGGTGACCGCGCATGCACCGTCGTTCGTCGGTGCTGAGCAACTCGCGGTCATCACGACGTTCATGGCCGCGGGAATCGCCGTCGCCGCCACCGGCGCGAGAGCCGAAGGCCGCGGTCCGGCGGCGTGAGCGTGTAGCCGCCGGGCCGCGGTTCGATCTGCCTCAGGCGTGTTGAACGGCGACGGCGGCGCGCGCAGGCTCGCGCCTCCCGCGCGCGAGAGCGACGCTGGTGACGACGACCCACAGCAGGTACAGCAGCTGCGAGAACTGCCCCGCCCCGTCGAATGAAACCGGGATGAGCACGAGCGTGTAGGCGACGATCGCAAGTGCCGACCATCCCATGAAACGCCGGCCGGCGTGGAGCGCGAGGAGCCCGGCGGCGGCGAGCAGTGTAGCGGTGAGGAACCACGTGCCGACGTAGATCGCCTCGGAGGCGGTGACGAGCGTCTTCGCGTCATCCATCCCCATGCCGTGCCCGGCGCGGTACGAGATCACGTTCATGAGCGCGAGCGCGCCGAGCCCGCCGCCGGCGCCAGCCGCAGCAGCGAGCCGGACGATGGAGCCGAGCATCCCGCCGCCCAGCCGCTCGGCGAGCCAGACGGCGAAGGCGAGGAAGAAGCCGATGCTGAGCAGCTCCATGTAGGCGCCGGCCCAGACGCCGGTGCCGACGGGAGTCGCAATGGCGCGGGCGATGTCGGCGGTTGAGCTGCCGACCGTCAGGCCGTGCGTCTTGCCGGTCCCCATCGAGAAGAACGTGCCGCCCAGCTCGAGGACGACGAAGGCGATCCCGCAGAGCGCGAACCAGCGGTCCTGCAGACGTTCGGTCATGTCCTTACTCCTTCGGTTGCTGACCCGGCGGACGCTACGGCCGTGCCGCCGGTGCGTCGTCGGCGGGCCAGGCGAACGCGGGTAGCCCTGCGGGGTGATCTTTCGCCGCTTCGACTCATCCCAGGACTTGATGACAGCGGCGGCCTGCCGCACTACGTTGTCGGCATGCGCGCATTTGCCGTCCGCGTCCCGCGCCTGCGGTTCGACGCGGCCCGGGTCGACCTGGCCGTAGCCGCGGTGCTCACGGTTGTGGCGCAGCTCGAGGTCTGGCTCGGGAGCGGAAACCACACCGGCCACCGCATCGTTGCCGCTGCGGTCTCGCTGCTCGCCACCGGCTCGGTCGCGGTCCGGCGCCGCTGGCCGCTGGTGGTCGGCGTCGCGGTGGGTTGGGCGTTCGCGCTCCAGATCGGGCTGGTGGGCGATCCGCAGATCATCGCCGCCTCGGTCGGCTGGTTCTGCGCGCTCTACGCGCTCACCGTCTGGACGTCGCCTCGCCGCTTCGCCCTGGGCACGGGTCTGCTCGTGGTCGGGTTGGGCGCCGACGCCGCAGGGCCGCACAGCTTCGGCAACGGTGGCAGCGCCGTCTTCTTCGCGGTTGTCATGCTCGCGGTGATGCTGCTGGTGCGGCGGGTGCTCGGCGATCGCGAGCGCCGCGTCGAGCTCGCCGAGCGGGAGCGCGACCTCGCCGCCCGAGAAGCGGTCGTCGCCGAGCGCGCCCGGATCGCGCGCGAGCTGCACGACGTGGTCGCGCACTCGGTCAGCGTCATGGTCGTGCAGGCGCAGGCAGGGCCGCGACTCCTGGCCGAGCCCGAATCTCTGCGGGACACGTTCCGCTCGATCGAGACGACCGGGCGCGAGGCGCTCGTCGAGCTGCGGCGGCTGCTCGGCGTGCTCCGCGGCGGCGACGAGCACGCAGCGACCGCGCCGCAGCCCGGCCTCGCCTCGCTCGAGGCGTTGCTCGAGCAGGTACGTGAGGCGGGGCTGCACGTCGACCTGCGCATCGAGGGCGAGCCTGGGCCGCTCCCGCCCGGTGTCGACCTCTCCGCCTACCGGATCGTGCAGGAAGCATTGACCAACGCCCTCAAGCACGCCGGCCGCGCGGAAGCAGAGGTGATCGTCCACTACGAGACGGGAGCCGTCGAGGTGGAGATCCTCGACAACGGCGTCGGCACGCACGCGCGCGTGAACGGCTCCGGGCACGGGCTTGTGGGGATGCGCGAGCGCGTCGCCCTCTACGGCGGACTGCTCGAGGCGGGCAGCCGCAACGGCCACGGTTTCGCCGTGCGAGCGCGACTGCCGCTCCCGCCCGAGCCGGGCCGATGATCCGCGTCGCGATCGCCGACGACCAGGCGCTCGTGCGCACGGGCTTTCGCGTCATCCTCGACGCCGAGCCCGATCTCGAGGTCGTCGCCGAGGCGGCCGACGGCCGCGAGATCGTCGACCTCGTCCACGCGCGGCGCCCGGAGGTCGTTCTGATGGACGTCCGGATGCCGAACCTCGACGGGATCGAGGCGACGCGTCACCTCGCCGCGCTCCCGACCCCGCCGCGAGTGCTGATGCTGACGACGTTCGATCTCGACGAGTACGTGTACGAGGCGCTGCGCGCCGGCGCGTCCGGCTTCCTGCTCAAAGACGCCGGCGCGGACGAGCTCCTGCACGCGGTGCGAGTCGTCGCCGCCGGCGAGGCGCTGCTCTCTCCCTCGATCACCCGCCGCCTGATCGCCGACTACGCGCGGCGCCCGCCCGCGAGCGAGCAGCCGGCAGCGCTCGCAGAGCTGACGCCGCGAGAGCTCGAAGTGCTCCGCATGCTCGCACGCGGCCTCTCCAACGCAGAGATAGCCCGAGAGCTCGTCCTCGGCGACGCGACCGTGAAGACGCACGTTGCCCGCATCTTCGGCAAGCTCGGCCTGCACGACCGCGCGCAAGCCGTCGTGCTCGCCTACGAGACCGGGCTCATCACCCCGGGCGACCAGCGGGCCTCGACGGACGCCTCGGGCGCCTGACCGAGGGCGAGTGACCCGCGATGCGGTCGACCATGGCGTCGGCGGCCGCGAGACCAGCCGCGATCTGGTTGTGGCCGGGCTGACCCAACACGACCCCGGTGATCGTCGTCCGCCTGCCGTCGATCCAGCGGACGGCGCGGAAGGCGAAGCAGCCGCCGGCCGCGTCGTCCGAGCCGGTCTTGACGCCCACGAATCCGTCGTGCCCGAGCACCGTGTTGGTGTTGTGCACGGTGCCGGCGACCGGCAGTGTCGCGCTCGGTGTGGCGACGATGCTCGCGAACACCGGCAGGCGCATCGCACGATCGACGATGCGCACCTGGTCGGCGGCAGTCGACACGGTCGCGTCGTCGTAGCCGCTCGGGTCGGTGTAGCGGGTGTGGGTCATGCCGAGCGACCGCGCGGTGGCATTCATCCGGGCGACGAACCGGTCCATTGAGCCGGCGTCCCATCGGGCCAGCACCGCGGCGATGTTGTTCGCCGACGGCAGCAGCAGAGCCTGCAGTGCCTGCAGTTCGGTCAATTGCTCTCCGGCGGTGATCGGCACGAGCGACTCCTGCTGCCGGCGCCGGCGATCGGTGTCGGCGACATCGGCGTCCGTGAGCGTGATCATGGGGCCGCCCTGACCGGCCCGGAGCGGGTGGTCGAGGAGCACGAGGTAGGCCGTCATCACCTTCGCGACGCTCGCGATCGGAGCCGCGTACTGGCCCGGGCCGACCCGGACCTGCGACTGTCCTCCTTGAACGAACGCAGCCTGGCCGTATGCCGGCCAAACCGTGCTGGGAACCGCTTCGACGGGCGATGCTGCCGTCGACGACGAGGACGCGAGCAGCTGGTGGCCGAGGACCGTGATCGCCGCGACGACCACGAGCAGGCCGGCGACACGGATCCTGCGCCGCCGGGTCCGGCGGGTTCTTCTTCTTGCCCGGTGGCCGTGGGACACGCCCCCATTCAAGGGAGCGTGGCGTTGCTGGCACGTATCTGGTTTTCGATATGCCGACGACATGCGGCAGCTCGTAGCATCGGAGCATGCGTGTGTTGATCGTCGAGGACGAGCCGTACATGGCAGAAGCCATCCGCGACGGCCTGCGCCTGGAAGCGATCGCAGCAGACATCGCAGGTGACGGCGACACCGCACTCGAGCTGCTCAACGTCAACGGCTACGACATCGCCGTCCTCGACAGAGACATTCCCGGGCCGAGCGGCGATGAGATCGCAGAACGCATCGTGGCCTCAGGCAGCGGCATGCCGATCCTCATGCTCACCGCCGCCGACCGTCTCGACGACAAGGCCTCCGGGTTCGAGCTCGGCGCTGACGACTACCTGACGAAGCCGTTCGAGCTCCAGGAGCTCGTGCTCCGTCTCAGAGCGCTCGATCGCAGGCGCGCCCACAACAGGCCGCCCGTGCGAGAGCTCGGAGGCCTGCGAGTGGATCCGTTCCGCCGCGAGGTCTACCGCGACGGCCGCTACGTCGCTCTGACCAGGAAGCAGTTC
>JAICTB010000157.1 GCA_025936595.1 Thermoleophilia bacterium
GACGCGGTCGAACATCACGAAGAACTGCGAGCCGGCGATGAACGGCGTCGCGATCACGACGAGGAGCGACGTCGTGAAGTTCGCCCAGACGAGCAGCGGCATGCGCCAGAACGTCATGCCCGGCGCGCGCATCGTGATGATCGTGACCAGGAAGTTGAGCGCGGTCATGATCGAGCTGGCCCCCGCCCACTGGACGCCCATGTTGAAGAACACCTGCCCGAGCGGCTGGTGCGAGCAGAGCGGCGCGTAGCACGTCCAGCCCGCCGACGGGCCGCCGCCCGGCGCCGCCATGCCCGCGATCATGATCAGGCCGGCGAGCGGCAGCAGCCAGAACGAGAGCGCGTTCAGCCGCGGGAACGCCATGTCTCCCGCGCCGAGCATCAGCGGGATGACGTAGTTCCCGAGGCCGGCGAAGGCGGGGATGACGAACAGGAAGATCATCAGCGCCGCGTGGTTCGAGACGAGCACGTTGAACGTCTGCGGGTTGAAGAATTGGTCCCCCGGCTGCGCGAGCTCGGCGCGGAAGAGCATCGCGAACAACCCGGCGATGCAGAAGAAGATGATCGTGGTGACGAGGTACTGGACGCCGATCACCTTGTGATCGGTGTTGACGCGGAAATAGTCGCGCCACGAGCGCGCGCCGTGGCCGGAGTGATCCTCGGGCCGCGTCGGCTTGCCGGAGGCGTAGTGGGCCCAGTAGTCGAACCCGCCGATCCCCACGAGGAACGCGAGCGGCGTCGTCACGAGCTCGACAGTCGTGAGCACGGAGCCCTTCCAGAGCGGGTCCCAGTTTGCCGCCCAGCGGATGAGGACGGTGATGCCGATGCCGAACCCGAAGCCGATCGGCGTCACCCAGAGGACGCGGAGCCAGCCGGGCGCGGTCAGGCGGTGCCAGCCCGCGGGAGCGGGCGGCGCGACGTGGTGGTCGTGTGCGTGAGCGACGTCTGTCATCAGGACCCCTTCACCAGATACTGCACGAGCTGCTTCAGCTTGTCGGACGGGATCTGCGTCCCGAAGATGTGCGGCATCGCATCGGGATACCCGGGCGCGAGGTAGGCCTGCGGCTTCACGATCGACTCCTGCACGAACTGCGCCTCCGGCCCGCGTCCCGCCTTCTGCGCCGCCTGCGCAAGGTTGTCGAGGTCAGGCCCGACGTTGCCGGTGGAGCCGGCAGGCTTGAACGTGTGGCAGCCGCCGCACCCGTTCTGCTGGAACACGGCGAGACCGGGCGGGCCGGTCGTCTTTCCGCCCTTCTTCACCCACGCCGCGTAATCGGCCGGCGAGACCACGTCGACGTGGCTCCGCATCAAGGCATGTCCGAGGCCGCAGAGCTCGGTGCAGATGACGGGATACGTGCCGATTCGCGTGGGCGTGATGACAAGCATGTTGTGCTGGCCGGGAACCGCGTCCTGCTTCTGCGAGAACTCCGGCACCCAGAACGAGTGGATCACGTCGCTCGAGGTGATGTCGAGCTTCACGTGCCTGCCGGTGGGGAGCGTCAGAAACCCGTACGACTTGCCGTTCGGATAGGTGAACGACCAGGCGAACTGCTGGGCATGAACCTTCACGATGAGCGGATCCGTGCCGGCGTGCGAGTTCTGTGCGAGGACGACCGCGCTGACAATCGAGATTGCCGTCACGAGCACGACGGGGATCGCGGTCCAGATGATCTCGAGCTGCGTGTGGCCGTGGGTCGGGGGCCCGTCGGAATCGTCGTCCGGGGGCGCTCTGAACTTCCAGACGGAATACGCGATCACGGCGGCGACGACCGAGAAGACGACCATGCAGATGATGGTCGTGAACCAGTAGACGAAGTGGATCCGGCCCGCCTCTCGGCCGGCCGAGACGGGCAGCCACGGAATCGCGAGCGCAACGGCCGTGCAGATCGCGCCGGCGACCACGCCGAGCGCCGTGAGCTGAATGACCGATCCCTTGCGCACCCCGCTCGAAGCCTAGATGAAGCCCTACGGCGACGAGCCGTAACCGTTTTTCCTGCTCGGTCGTTCAATTGGTGCTCTACGGAACGATCCGAAATTCGTCGGGAACGAACAACGCAGGAGGTTCAGTTATGGGAGTTGGAGTCAGCCTCATCCTGATCGCAGCCGGGGCGATCCTGACCTGGGCGGTCAACGCGACCGTCTCGGGTGTGGACATCAACACGATCGGCGTCATCCTCATGGTGGTCGGGATCATCGGCTTGATCCTGTCCCTGATGTTCTGGTCGAGCTGGGGCGGCGTGCCGAGCTCGGGCACGCGGCGCCGCACGACCACGGTGGACGACGGTCCCCCGCCGGGCTACTAGAGCTCGACCTGGTAGTCGGCCGCGGCCGGGAGCTCGACGTAGAAGGTCGAGCCCCGGCCGAGGCCTTTCGACTCGACCCAGATGCGGCCGTCCATCCGCCGCACGAGCTCGCGGCAGATGTACAGCCCGAGCCCGGTACCGCCGACGCCGCGGTTCATGTTCGGGTCGAGCCGGTAGAACTTCTCGAAGACGCGCCGCTGCTCGGTCGGCGGGATGCCGAGCCCCCGGTCGGTCACCGCGAACCGGACATGCGAGCCGGCACGCCGCACCTCGACGCCGATGCGCCCGCCGTCCGGCGAGTACTTGACGGCGTTGTCGACGAGGTTGATCAACACGCGGCTGACCTTGTCGGGGTCGCCCGAGACGGCCGGCAGCGCCTCCTCCATCGTGAGCACGATCTCGTGCCCTTCGTCGAGGTGCACGAGCTGCGCCTGCACGACATCCTTCGCCATCGCCTCCGGGTCGCAGTTCTGGATCGTCACGTGCAGCGAGTCGGTGTCGAGGCGGCTCGCCCAGAGGATGTCGTTGACCGTCCTGGCGAGACGGTCGGCCTCGCCGGACACCACGTCGAGGAGATTCGAGCGCTGGCCGTCGTCGAGCGTTACGTCGCTGCGCCGCAACGTCATGGCCGCGCCGTAGATCGCCGCGAGCGGCGTGCGCAGCTCGTGCGAGACGGTCGAGACGAACTCCGTCCGCATCGTCTCGAGCGCGCGCTCCTCGGTCAGGTCGCGGAACGCGTAGACGATGCCGTCGGGGACGACGACACCGTGGATCGAGAGCCAGAGCTCGCGGCCGCCCACGTCGAGCGGCAGTGAGTCGGCGCGCGGCGAGACGCTGCCGGCCGTGACGATCGGCACGCGCGAGGCGATCGCGCTCCAGCCGGGTATCGCCTCGGCAGCGAGCCGGTCGATCACCTCGTCGGCCCGCAGGCCTGTCGCCGCAACCGCCGCCCGGTTCCACGTCCGCACATAGCCGCGGCGATCGACGAGGAACACACCGTCGCCGACGGAGGCGAGGACGCGCGCCGCTTGCGCCCGCTCCTGTGCCTCCTGGTAGAGCTGTGCATTGTCGATTGCGACTGCCGCGCGGTGCGCCAGGTCGAGGGCGAAGTCGCGGTCGCGCTCGTCGTAATGCGCATCGGTCTCCGCCCAGACGAGGCTCATCGCACCGAAGGTGCGGCCGCGTGCCTGCAGCGGCACGATCACGCACGAGTGGATGCCGGCCTCCTTCGCCGGGCCTGCGAGGAGCTCCGGCGGGATCGTCGGGTAGAGCTCGGGCTCGCCGGTGCGGATCACCCTGCCGACGCCCGCAGGTGCGTCCTCCGACGGCGCGCCGCCGGCCAACGCGGCCTGCGCTCCGGCGGCGCGCTGCGGGTCGGCATGGGCGATGCAGACGAGCCGCGGCGGCCCGCCCGGCGTCGTCAGGTGGATCGAGCACCAGTCGGCAACCCGGCCCGCGACGAGCTTTCCGAGCTGGTCGAGGGTCAGCTCGACGTCCAGCGAGGAGCCGAGGAGGGCGCTCGCCTCGCCGAGGAACCGCAGCTGCGCCTGCGCGGCCCGCTCGGCCTCGTGCAGCGACGCCTGGTTGATCGCGAGCGCGATCCGGTCGGCGACGAGCTCCAGCAGGCGCGCGTCCTCGGCCGCGAACTGCGCGAAGGCCTCGGAGCCCGCGTGCAGGACGCCGATCGAACGCCCTTCGACGACGAGCGGGATCGCCACGAGCGAGTTGATCCCGCGAGCGCGCAGGACGGGGCTGAAGAGCTCCACCTGCGAGAGGTCCGAGATGAGGGCCGACTCGCGGCTCGCGGCCACCTTGCCCGCGAGCCCCGCGCCGAGCGGGATCGGCGCCTCGTGACGCACGGCATCGCCCATGCCGGCGGTGGCGCGGAGATGCAGCCTGCCGTCGGCTTCGAGGAGCAGGATCGCCGCGGTGTCCGCCTCGAGGACCTCGACGATCCGGTGCAGCAGCGAGTCCAGCAGGTCGTGCAGCACGTGATGCTCGAGCACGACCTCGGAGATGCGCTGGAGCTTTCGCAGGGTCGAGGCCGCGGCCTCGGCGTCCGCCCGCGCCTGCCGCTCGCGCTGCAACAGCACGAGCCGCTCGTCCTCGACGCGCTTGCGACGGAGGAACTGGCCGAGCTGCGCGCCGAGGGCGTTCAGGATCGGCTCGAGCTGGGGGTCGCGCGCGCGCCGCGACCGCGTGAACGCCTCGAGCACGCCGACCACATCGCCCTCGATCAGCACCGGAAAGGCGACGCCCGACCGCAGGCCCTCCGCCGACGCGACGGAGGCGCGCGCGAAGCGGGCAGGATCGAGCGTCTCGAGCCACTCCGCGTCGCCCGTCGCGGCCACGCGCCCCGGCAGCATCGCCGCCGAGAGCGAGGCGCGCTCGGTCATCGCCAGGAAGCCATCGAGCTGAGCGTCCGGCCGCGCCCACGCGACGCGGGGCTCCTCGGGGCCGGTCGCCCAGTAGCAGGCGACGTCCCAGCCGAGCGACTCGCAGATCGTCGGCAGCACGCGGAGGATCGCCGCATCGGCGTTCTCCGCCTCGGCGAGCACACGGGTGACGGCGTGCTGCAGCTGCGTCCGCTGCTCGGCGTGACGGCGTTCGGTGATCTCCTCGACGACGCCTCCGACGCCGATGATCTCGCCGTCCGGGCCGAAGACCGGGTAGTAGCTGGCGCTCCAGTGGCGGAGCGCGTCCGGATCGGCCGGTGTGCCGCCCGTCATCTCGAGCGCGACGACGGCCTCGCCGCTCTCGAGCACGCGCCGCACGATCGGCTCGAGCACGTGCGCGAGCTGGGGCACGACCTCGGCCAGCGTCCTTCCGGCGTGATCCTCGGCGGGGCGGTCGTTGATCCGGGCGAGCGCCTCGTTCACGCGGACGTAGCGGAGCTCACGGTCCCAGAAGCCGAGCCCCACGGGCGCGCTGCCGTAGAGCGCGTCGAGCAGGGCCGAGGTGCGGCTCGCGTCGACCTCGTCCCGGCCGTCCACGATATGGCTCACGCGCTCACCTCCTTGCTTCCGGAGGCGTCCAGCGTACTCGCGCAGGCCCCGACACTGAAAGGCTGTCTCCTTGACACTTGACAGCTGCCAGATATGATGTCATAGTGATGTCACGATGAATCTGACAATCGTCCTCGACGCGCTCCAGCAGGATCTGCAGGCAATCGCCGAGCTCGGCGACGAGCGGTCGGCCCAGATCGCCGCGCGCCTCGGCGACGTGCTCGGCTCGAGCCTGCGCCTGAAGATGCTCGATCTCTTCTCGCAGGTCGCCGTCGAGCTCTC
>JAICTB010000062.1 GCA_025936595.1 Thermoleophilia bacterium
ATCGTCGCTCGCGCGCACGCTGCAGGCCACCGCCGTCTTCCCGTCGCTGACGCCGCTCGAGCACCTGCTCGCTGCCTCGGCGCGGCGGCGCGAGCACGCGGGGGTGCTGCGGTCGCTCCTCTCGACGCCCAAGGTGCGCCGCGAAGACGCGAGCTTCACCGCCTGGGCCGAGCGCGTGCTCGAGCGCTTCGCGTTACCTGCCGGCGTGCCTGCGGCCGAGTTGCCGGTCAGCGACCAGCGCGCACTCATGGTCGCGACGGCGTACGCAACGGGCGCGTCCGTCCTCCTCGTCGACGAGCCGACCGCAGGCGCCTCTCACGTCGAAGCGGAGCGAATCGCCGGCCTCCTGCGCTCGCTGCGCGACGAGGGCCTCGGCCTGCTCGTCGTCGAGCACAATCTCGGCATCGTACAGCGCATCGCCGACGACGTCGTGGTGCTCGGCTCATGACGCGCGTCGCGCTGATCGCTGCGGTGACGCTCGCACTCGCGGCCTGTGGAGGGTCCGGCCATGCCCGCGGGAAGCCGCTCGTGATCGTCGTCAACGCGCCGTTCTCCCGCACGCCCTACCTCGGCAGGACGATCGAGAACGGCGTCCGCCTGGCGGTGGGCGAGGTGAACGCCGCGGGGCTGCGCGTCGGCGGGACGTCGTACGAGCTGAGGGTGCAGACGAAGGACTCCGCGCTGTCGCCCGCGCGCGCCGTCTCGAACGTACGCAGCGCCGCGGACGAGCATGCGGTGGCGGTGGTCGACGAGGGCACCGGGATCGACGCGTCCTGGCGCGTGGCACGGGGGCTTCCCATCTGCATCGTCTTCGCAGGCGGGGCGGGGGCCGTCGACCCCGCGACCCGCCCGAACGTGTTCCGGATCGCGCCCACCGATCACGGCGTCGCGTTCCGCCTGGCCGAGTACCTGATCCCGAAGCACCTGCGGATCGCGCTCCTGCACGACGACTCGGACTACGGCGCAGCGGGTGCGAGTGCGCTCGGCGCGGCGTTCTCGCAGAACCGGAGCTCCGTCGCGGTCGACGAGACCGTGCCTGCGGACGCGCTCGACCTCGGCCCCCAGGTGCTCCGCGCGCGGCGCGCGCACGCGACAGCGCTGCTCGTCTGGGGACGGCCCGCGACGATCGCCTCCGCGATCGCAGCGGCCCGCAGCTCCGGGTGGGACGTTCCGGTGTTCGCGCCGCCGACCGGAGCCGACCCGTTCGTGCGCCAGCAGCTCGCCGACCACCCTTCGTGGGTGAACGGGCTCACGTTCGCCGGCGGCCGGCTGACCGCCGAGGTCGGCCCCGGCCCGTTCACGTCGTTCGAGCAGCGATACGAAGGCGCGTACGGCGTCGACCGCGTGGGCGTGAAGACGCGCGCGGGGCAGCAGGTGCTCGAGCCGCCCGAAACGGCGATGTACGCCTACGACTTCGTCAACCTCCTCGCCGCCGCGCTTCTGAAGGCGGGATCCATCGATCCCGGGAAGGTCACGCGGGCGCTCGAGGAGGTGACGACGGAGGGCGCGAACGGCGACGAGCGCGCCTTCAACCGCTCGAACCACGAGGGCGTGGTGGACGACGACGTTTACTTCGCGCGCTTCTCCGATATGACCTACGCTCCCGTCAAGGACGACCCGCTCTCGGCGACCCTGCCGACGATCGACCAGACCCGATGAAGACATTCGCCCTCCTTCCGCTCTCGTTCGCGCTCGTCCTCGTTCTCGCCGCGTGCGAGCTCGACGACAAGGACAAGGAGGGCCTCAAGAAGGACTGTTCCGCCCCGCCGCCCGCGTTGAAGAGCGCGCCCCAGCTTCCCGGCAACTTCCCGCGCGCGCAGGGCATCGTCTACACCGGCGTCAAGAAGGACGGGCCGACCACGATCGCCTCGGGCTACCTCGCCCAGACGATCGGCCCTGCGCACGACACCTATTCGGACGCGGTCAAGGGCGCGCCGGGCTACAGCGTCACGAAGGAGGAGCAGGATGCGGCGGACGCCGAGGTCAACTTCGCCGGGGGCGGCAACACCGGGCAGGTCAAACTGCTGCAGACGTGCAAGGCCCGGACCTCCGTCACGATCACGATCCGCCCCGCCTGAGGATCCTTCTCGCCGCGGGCGCGACGGCGCTCGCTGTCACGCCGCTCGCGGTCGCGGCGCAGTACTCGCCGCTCCCCTCCCCCGCCGCGCCGCTCTCGAACGTACCGCCGCTCGGCGGAGGCGCTTCGTCTTCGACCGAGCGAGTCCACCACCGCGTGGACGCCGTCACGACGGTGCGGGTCGCGATCAACCGGCACGGCGCTCCCTTCGCCGTCACCGCCACCCAGTCCCTCGACGTGCAGGTCATCGGCGACTACTTCTTCACGATCGGCGCGCCGGTCGCGACGGTGGAAGCGGCACCCGGATCCGACTCGACTCCCGGCCTCCGCACCGCGTCGATCGTCTGGGCGGGGTTCAACCCGGGCCGGCGGAGGCTCACGGCGCGCGCGACGCTCGAGCCCGCTCGAGCGTCGGCGGCACTGCCGTTGCGGGTCGAGGTGTCGAGCGGTGTGACGACGCTCGTCAACGAGACGGCCGTGACGGTCGGAACGATCGTCGCCGACGTGGAGCGCGCGCCGCTCCTCCGCTACTACGACGCGCTCCGGGCGGCAAAGACGCCGGTCGCCGGCGCCGCGTTCCTGACGAGCGACCCGCAGCGGACGACGGTGACGGTGCGAGCGCCGCTCCAGGTCTCGGGAACGATCGGCGCGCGGCGGATCTCGCGCGTTCTGACCGGCCGCCTCGCCGTTCCGGCGGCCGGCGTCGTGCGGCTGACGGTGCGCCCGGTGCGGCCGGCCTTTCGGCCCGCCGCGGCGCTCTCGGGGCGGGCGTTGCTCGCGCGCGTGACGACGACGCTCCTGACGCTCGCGCGCGTCCGCCAGTACCAGTCGTTCCTCGGGAACCCCGATCCGGCAGGGGCAAATGCGACCACCTACCGGTACGTGACGGCGCGACGCCCGCGACCCCTGGCGGCCGCCGAGCCCGTTTCGAGCGGGCGCGACTGGGCGCGCACCATGGCGATCGTCGCCGGCGCCGTCATCGCCGTAGGCGCCGCCGGGGTGGCCTGGTCGAGGTCGTGACTAGACTCGAGCGCGGATGAACATCGTCGTCGGAAATCTCAAGGGCGGCGTCGGGAAGACGACGGCCGCGGTGTATCTCGCCGCGGTTGCGGCCGAGGCGGGGCACGAGCCGGTCGTGCTTATCGACGCCGACCGGCAGGCGTCGTCGGCCGAGTGGCTGGAGGAGCGTCCGATCGACGGCGTCGAGGTGCTCGAAGCGCCGTCGGAACGGACGCTCGCGCGCGCGATGAGCCGTCATGACGGCGTCGGGATCGTCGACACGCCGCCCGGCGACGAGCGCCTCGTCCAATCCGCGATCGCCGCGGCCGACGCTGTCGTCATACCGACCCGGGCGGGCGGTGTCGAGTTTGCGCGCGTGGTCGTGACGCTCGCGATGATCCCGGCGAAGACGCCGCGCGGCGTCGTCATCTCCGCGGCCCGGCTCGGCACGAACGATCTCGACGAGACGATCGCGTGGTGGCGGGCGGAGAAGGTGCCGATCTGGGGTGTCGTTCCCGAGCGTGTCGGCATCGCCGCAGGCCCCGAGGCGCGTCTCTACCGGCAGGGCCTCGACCACTACGCCGGCGTTCTCCGCCGCGCGCTGCGACGGCGTTGACCGAACTGAACCAGGTTCGGTGCAACCGAAACCTGGTTGTCGCTAGGAGAGGCGCGCGCGGATTGCGCTACGGATGCGCTCGGCGACGTTCGGCATCTCGCGCTCCATCTGCTTGAACTCGCGCTGGAACATCACGATCAGCTGCATGTCGCTCGCCGCGACGACCGACGCCGTTCGACGTTCGGTCTCCAGCAGGCCGATCTCGCCGAAGAAGTCGCCCGGCCCCAACGTCGCGATCTTTTCGCCGTCCTGAAGGACGTCGGCGATCCCGTCTTCGATCAGGAAGAACTCGTGCGCGAACTCGCCTTCTCGCGCCAACTCGTGGCCCTGCGACACGGAGACGCGGTCGGTCCACTGCGCGAGCTGCTCGAGCTCGCGCTTGGAGAGACCCCCGAAGAACTCGACCTTTGCCAGCTCCGCAACCTGCATCGAGCGATCATGGCATGCATCGGGCGAAGTGCAAACGCTCGTGCGCCGTCGGACCCGCTACGGCTCCTCGCGCGTCTCCCGCGACGGCACGCCGAGCGCCGCCAGGCCGGCGAGGACGCAGAGCGCGCCGATCACCGCCCAGACGTTGCTCCCGGTCATGAATGATCCCTTGATCAGGCCGAGCCCCTGACCGATCCACACCGCGCCGATGAGAACGAGGACGGCCCCGACGACCCGCCTGGCGGTGATCGCCGTCACACTTTGAAGTGGCACTTGGTGCGGTAGTAGGCGTTCAACCGCTTGAACGACGGCTCGACCGCCTTCTCCTTCGCAAGGAGCGCCGGGAAGTACGGCGCAAGCTTCGCGAGCTGCCAGTTCGCCTTCTTGAGATCCGAGGTGACAAGGTCGACGAAGCCGAAGACGCGGCGCAGGTCGGTCTTGAGCGTCCCGTGTGCGGCACCGATGAGCGCGGGCTTTGCGCTCTCCAATGCCCCGTACACCTTCTTCAGTCCGGCCGGCGTGGCGGTCTGGTTGAGCGCCGTCGCCCGGGCGAGCTGAGTCGCGACGACGCGCGAGACGCTGCAGAGGCTCGCAGATGCATTCCGGGATGCGGGCGACTGCCCCGCGTTCGCGACAGACGCTCCGACCGTGAGCGCTACGAGCATCGCCAACGCAGCAGCGTGAAACGAGAGTGACCTCATGCGACGACCTCCGTCGAAGACCTGTGGGGCGACGAGCATCTCACGCCGTCGCCCTGCCCGCAATGACCCGGCAAATCGCCCGTCTGGAGGCTCCGCAAGCGATACTCCCGGCATGGAGTGGCCCGCCCCCCTGACGATCCGCGAGGTCGCCGCCGAGCTCGGCTGCTCCGAAGAGGACGTACGCGCGCTGATCCGTGACGGCGAACTGCAGACGGTCGCCTGCGGGATCAGACCCGGACTCGTTCCGCGTCACCAACTCGACGCCTATCTGCGCCGGCTCCAGTACCGACTCACATCCTCGACGACGCCGTGATCTAGATGCGCGGTGCGTACTTGACCCTGGTGAACGGCCAGTCCGATTCGAGCCACTCGCTCACCGCGCGCCAGAGTGGAATGTCGAGGTGTGCGTGGCTTTCCCGCACCCAGGAGAGCGCGCAGGCGTCGTAGTCGCTGTCGCGTACCGGGTAGATGTAGACGCACCCGATGACGTCGCGGCCGGCCGGGTCGAGCACCGTGTACGTGAACCCATTTCGCTTGCGAAAGTCGTCGGCATGTCGCTCGAGGTCCGCGCGGTTCTCGTCCGGCGTCATCGGTCGCGGCCAGGAGCCGGCGGGGTAGCCGGGCGTCCTCGCGATGTGCTCCATCGACGATGTCCAGGCGACGTAGTCCAGCTCGTTGTGCTCGGGCCCGAGCGGCTCGAGGACGAACTCGGCAGTCTCGAGACCGAGCGGGACGGCGAAGGCGCGCGGGACGAATTCGGCCACGCGACCGATCGTAGACGGACTTGGCGAGTCCATCGGCAAGCTCGCGCTAGAGGGTCGCGAGTGACCAGCCGTCGCGGCTGTCGCCCAGGGCAGTCTCCGCGGTTGCTGTTCCTGCGCCGCCGGGGTCACGGCGGCGCGGCGGCACTCGCGTCGCGATGAGGAGTGCGAGCAGTCCTACCAATCCGCACGCGATGCAGACTCCGGCCGGGGTCAGCGTCCCCATGACAGTCCCGCTGACGATCATGGCCAGGCCGATAGCGGTCATGTTGGCGGTTCCGAGTGCGGCGAAGGTGCGGGCGCGGATGTGGTCCGGCGTCGAGCGCTGGTAGATCAGCGTGGCGGCGATGGCCCGCGTCTGGGCGGCGAATCCACCGATGGAGAACAGGATCACGACCGCACCGACGAGCGGCACCACTCCGCACAGCCCGATGGCGACCGCCACAAGGCCGCAGCCGAAGAGAAGCCGCCAACGCTCCTTGTAGGCATCCCCATGCCTTCGCATGGTTCGCCCGGCTACGAAACCACCGACTGCCCAGCCCGCAACGGCGATTCCGTACGCTTGCGACCCGCCGCCCATGTCCACGAAGAGCGGGTACTCGGCAACGTTGATCATGCCGGTGCCAAGGAGGCCGACGCTCGTCGCGACCAGCGTCAGCCATAGGGCGGGCGCAGAAAACACGAAACGGAAGCCCTCGGAGGTGCCTCTGTCAGCGACCCCCTCCGGGCGCACCGATCGATGATGACCTTTGATCGCCGAAACGAACGCGGCCGAGATCACGAACGACGCAGCGTTGATCAGGAACGCAGTCGCGCCGCCGAAGGCCCCGACGATGAAGCCTCCGATCGCGCCCCCGACGAACATCCCGGCAGACGCACTCGACGAGCGGGTCGCTGTCGCCCACGTCCGCTGCTCCTCCGGGACGAGCGTGACGAGCAGCGCCTGTGCCGCAGGTCCGAACGGCGACTCCGCCGCCGTGGCGACTCCTGCGAGCACAACGAGCAACACCAGCGAGTGGGCGAACGCGAGACCGACGAACGCAGCGGCCGCCGTTAGTTCGGCGGCGATCATCACACGCCTTCGGTCGTAGCGGTCGCCAAGCTGGCCCGCCCACGGCCCGAGAACCGCCGATACGGCAAACGAGACGACGAGCCCGACAGCGACCCACGTCCCAGAGTGGTTGCTCCGGTCATAGAGCACCGCGACAAGCGCCACGTACGCGGCAATCGAGCCGGTGATCGAGATCAAGCGTGATGCAGAAAGAAAGAAAACGTGGCGGCGATAAACCTCCACCTCACGCCACGGCCGGACCCGCCGCGACAGCCGAGACTTGCCTGCTCTCACGACAACGACACTAGCTCGGTTGACCAACGAACGGCGCCCATGAGAGCCACCCGCTAAACGAAACGCAGCCTGGGCCAGTGTTCCGAACAGCCGCCCGAGTGTCGGGGCATGATCTCGGGATGTTCAGTGTCGAGCAGCGCGACTCGGTGCGGCAGCGCGTTCTGCGGCTCGCCGAGGAAGACGGCCGCATCGTGGCTGCGGCGGAGGTGGGATCGCTTGCCGTTGGCGGCGGCGACCGCTGGTCAGATATCGATCTCACGTTCGGCGTGACCGAGGGTGCAGTGGATGCTGTTCTTGACGATTGGACGGGGAAGCTAGGCGACGAGCTCGGTGCGACCCCGCTTGTTGACCTCGTGCGCGAACCGACGATCTACCGCGTCTTCCTAATGCCTGGCGAGCTGCAGATCGACCTCTCTTTCACGCCAGCGGATGAGTTTCGACCGGCAGGGCCACGCTTCCGACTTCTCTTCGGGGAGACGACGGACGACGCAATCGCGCCGACAGCGTCACGCGCGGCCGCTGATCTCTTCGGCTGGGGTGTGATCTACGGAATCCATGCGCGCCGCTGTATCGAGCGCGGTCGCTTTTGGCAGGCGGAGCACTACATCAACGCCACGCGCGATCACGCCCTGATGCTTGCTTGCCTCCGCTGCGGCCTGCCGGTGGTGCAGGCGCGCGGCTACGACGATCTTCCCGACTCGATGCTTGCAGCGTTCGACGGCACTCATGTGGGGTCGCTGGAGCGCGGGGCTCTTTACGCCGCGTTCGCCGCCGCAGTACGCGCGCTCTTGCGCGAAGCGCGTGACCTGCCGCAAGCCGTCTCAGTCGTTTCGCGGCTGGATCCGCTGGATTAGCACCGCTCCATCCCCAGGCACTGAGCTGCGCCAGCGTCGTCACGCCTGACATCTGAAACCACGCCCCCCACGACGCCGGTGCATGGCCGCAGGATCGTTTCGAATGCGACTCGAGCGACGTCCCGCCGCGGAAGCTCGCCGCGCCCTCGCGCAACGAGCGCCGCGAGCCCCCACCTCCCCCAACGGCCGGTACGTATCACCCTTCCGGAGGGCGCAGCAACCAGGTGACGGGCCGATAACGAGTGGGTCATATCGGACTCCGATCGAAAGGACCAACGTGAAGAAGCTCGCAACCGTGCTCGCTGTCGCATCGATGGCTCTGATGGGCGCAACGGCCGCTTCGGCTGACAACAATGCAAGCTTTTGCGGCGCGGCCCATGGCGCGTTCGCAAACGTGAACGGGAACTTCGGCTTTCTCGGGCAGGCAGGTGGTACGCCGGGCTACCACAACGGCGCGGTCGGTCAGGACGCGGGAGCGACCGGCTCCAACAACAGCAACGCCTGCGGGAATCCTCAGCCGTAGAGCATGCTCGGTGGCTGGGGCGGCGAGGGCCGTCCCAGCCGCCGCAGCGGCACGGCTCAGGGCCTGATGGCGGCGCGCATCGTCTCGACCGGCGGCTCGAGCCCGGTCCAGAGACGGAAGCTCGCGGCTCCCTGTCGCACAAGGGCCTCGCGGCCGTCGATCACCGTGCATCCCGCCGCGCGGGCGGCCGCGACGAGCGCCGTCTCCTCCTCGCCGTAGGCGAGATCGACGACCGTCTGACCCGCGCGCAGCTCGACGAGCACCTCGTCGCGCACGGGAGTGGCGTTCACGACGAGGTCGCAGCCCGCGGCGTCGGGCGGCCATTCGCCCGAGCGCGAGAACATCGTCGTGTCCGACGGCAGCGCGGCTGCGAGCGCGCGCGCCGCACCGCCTGCGCCGATCACGCACGCACGTGTTGCGTCGATCCCGGCGACGATCTCGCGGTCGGTGTTGAAGCCGGCCACGCGACCGTCCGCGAAGACGAGCGTGTTGACAGCGTCGCCGTCCGCCTCGTCGCAGGCGGCAACGACGGCCTGCTTGTGCGGGATCGTGACGTTCGCGCCGACGAAGCCGAGCGTGCGCAACGCGGCCACGGCCGCGACGACGTCCTCCACGTCGAAGGCGTCGTAGCGCCAGTCGAGGCCGCGCACGGCGAGCGCCGCGTTCTGCATGCGCGGCGACAGCGAGTGCGCGACCGGGTGGCCGAGGAGCGCGACGTGTTTCAACAGCCGTAGCCGTGCGCGCACTCGTACTGCGCGAAGGCGGTATCGCTCGCCGTGAAGAAGTGATGCACCTTGTCAGGTTTGCGGACGAAGTAGAGGTAGTGCACGTGCGCCGGATGCGCGGCGGCCTGGATCGATGCGAGACCGGGGTTCGCGATCGGCGTCGGCGGGAGACCGGCGACCTTCCGCGAGTTGTAGGGGCTGTTGCTCGCGAGCTGCGACTCGAGAATCGACTTCGTCGGCGGGATGTGCAGCCCGTAGCGGAGCGTCGCGTCGATGCCGAGCGGCATGCCGGCATGGAGCCGGTTGTAGATCACGGCGGCGACGAGCGGGCGCTCGTCAGGGGCAAGCGTCTCCTTCTCCACCATGGACGCGATCTTCAGCACGTCGTAATCCGTCAGGTTCTTCGACCGCGCATAGCTCAGGTTCACCTGCCGCCAGTTCTCGCAGAACGCCTGCAGCTGCTCCTGCGCGAGCTGCGCGGTCGTCGTCTTCGCGAGGAAGTCGTACGTCGCAGGGAAGAGGAATCCCTCCAGGTTTCGCTGTGCATGCGGCTTGAAGCACGGGATCGACGCGCGGCGCGTTGCGAGCGCGTATCCCGCCTCGTTCAGGTTCACGGGCTTGTGGCTCTTGCGCCTCGCGATCTTCGCGACGTCGCGGACGCGCACCTCCATCTGCGCGCGCGTGAAGCCCTCGGGGAAGACGATCCGGAACGGCTTCGGCGGCGGCGGCGGGGGCGGCAGCGCGTGCTTGCGGTGCACGTGCGGGACCGCGATGACCACGGCAACGACGACGGCGATCACCGCGGCCACGACTGCGCCGATCGCGACGATCCGGCGCCGGCGGATCACCTCGGGCGAGGGGCCGCGCCGCCGCGGCACCGGCATCATCGGCGGGCGCTCCGCCACTCGAGGTAGCTCGAGAGAAGGTGCGCCGCGGCACGCGCGTCGTCGTCCCCGCCGAGCACCGACGTGAACCGCTCGTCGTACGTCTCGACCGGCGCGTCGACCGCGGCACGCAGCCGCTCCACGAAGACGCTCGTTTCACGCGCCTGCTCGCCGTGCTCGCCGCGCAACGTGAGCGGCAGCCCTACGACCACCACACCGGGCTCCTCCGCAGCGATCACGCCCAGGAGCTTTGCAAAGCCCGCGTCGGTCGCCGCACGCTCGACCGTCGTCACGGGTCGCGCCAAGGTGCCGGTCGGGTCGCTGACTGCGACTCCCGTGCGCGCGGAGCCGTAGTCCAGGGCGAGTACTTTCACTGCAGCGCAGCGGTGAGCGTGTCGCGACCGGCCGCGAGTGCCTCGCGCACCGCCTCGACGTTCTTGCCCCCCGCCTCGGCGAGCGTCGGACGGCCGCCGCCACCGCCGCCGATGATCGGGCCGAGCTCACGCACGATCTTGACCGCGTCGAGCCCCGCCAGCGAATTGTCGAGATTCACGACGAGCGCCACCTTTCCCTCGTCGGCCGAGGCGAGCACGACCGCCGCCGCGTCCTCGCGCTGCCGAACCTGATCCGAGAAGTCGCGCAGCGCGCTCCCCCGCGCGCCCGTCACCTCCGCAACGAACACCTTGCCCTGCCTGTCCTGCCAGACGATGTCGGGGCCTGCGGCAGCAGCCTGGTGCTTCGGCTTCTTCGCGTCGCGGCGTAGCTGGTCGACCTCGCTCCGGATCGCGTCCAGCTCGCGTGAGCGCCCCTCGAGCACAGTCCACGCCTCGCCCGCCGTAACGGCTTCGATGCGCCGCGCGCCCGAGCCGACCGAGCCTTCGCTGA
>JAICTB010000039.1 GCA_025936595.1 Thermoleophilia bacterium
CGCGAACCAGGCTCCCGGGGCTTCGGCTACGAGAACGGCTTGGTCACCATGTCGGCGACCACGAGCAGCAGCACCGCGACGTCGAAGCGGGCGATCAGCATGATCCGCTTGATCATCGCCATCGTCTCCGGATGCAGCGGCCCCTTTTCCTGCACCGAGTGATGGATCTTCTTGCCGAGCGGCGAGAGCACGGCGATGCCGGTGATGAACGTGGAGGCGTAGCCGACCAGGCCGGCGACGATCCAGAACTTCCCCCAGCCCCAGTCCGTGTTGACCATCATCGCGATCCCCATCAGGAAGACGACGAGGCCCGCCGGCGCGAAGACCTTCTCGCCGACGAACGCCGCCTGCCGCGCGACGCCCGCGATCTGCGCCGGGTCGTTCGAGCGTTCCGCCAGGATCGCGAACAGGGTCAGAAGCGTTCCGCCCCCGACCCAGACGACGGCGAACATGACGTGCACCGCCTTGAAGATCGCGTACCAGTCGGCATAGAAGCCCGACGAGACCGCGAAGATCGCAGAGACGACGAGCACGGCTCCGAGGAGCCCGTAGGTGATGGCTCCGGACCGCGAATCGGCCGGAGTACTGTTTGCAAGAGGTGTTTCCATGCCCCGGATTCAGCCAGGTTCGCCCGCCGTTTTCAAGGCCCGGCATGCCATGACCCACGCGTCAGGATCGGGGACGTCGCCCGTCTCGTAGTTCCATGCGTTTCGCACGATCCCGGTTGCGTCGACCAGGAACGCCGTGCGCTGCGCGACGCCGTGGAACCCGCGGAAGTCGAAGCCGACGCCGAACGCGCGGACGACGTCGCCGTTGAAATCCGACAGGAGACCGAAGTTCAGGTCGAGCGCCTGGCGCCAGGCGATGTGCGTCCACGGCGAGTCGCGCGAGATCCCGATCGGCTGCACGCCCAGCTCGTCGAACTCCGCTCTCCTGTCACGCAGGAGCTCCATCTCGTTCGTTCAGGTCGACGACCAGTCGAAGAGGTAGAAGACGAGCAGCTTCGGCCCGTCCTCGACCAGCTCGCGCATCGTCAGCGGCTCGTCCGGGCCGAGGAACACCTTCGCATCCGGGATGCGGTCGCCGGGCTCGAGCACGCAGCGAGGCTAACGGAAGCAGAGGTCGTCCATGATGGTTGTTCGCGGCCCTCCCCGTAGAGGCCCGGCGGAGCTTTAATAGCCGCATTCACCTGCCACGCGTGAAGGTACTCCTGTTCCTGACCGTGGTCGCCGCCGTGGCGCCTGCGCCGGCGAACGCTGCTGCACCCAACTACATCCTGATCACAGGTCCTACGTTGAACAGGCCCGTGGTTCTCGCTTCGTGGCACGAGAACCTCCGGCTGCTCTCCGCGGCAGATCGGGCACCCGTTGCATCGGGCGCGAACAGGCGAGATCTGTCGGCTCGGCCGCGCTTCAACCTCGCGCTCTTCTGGGGCTGGTCGGGGCGACCGCGGCCCACATCACCGAGTCAGGCAAACCAGACAGGCTTCGCGTTCTATCCCGCCCAGCATCGGAAGCGAGCGCTGGTCAGGGTGATTTTTAACGGCTCGCCGGTCGTGCACGTCGCCCCCCTGACCGTGCTCACGATCTTGCGCCATCACCGCGTTCCGGTCCGGCTGTAGCCGGCGGGGGGCTAGGTACAGCACCAGCGGCCGGCCAGCTCGAGCATCGGGCCGAGACGATCCGCGCGCGGGAACTGCTCCTCGATGTTCGCGACTGCGCGCACGCGCGCGCCGTGCAGGAAGACCCACTGGTTCGCGCTCGGCCACGTGACGAGCAGCCACTTCGCGTCCGGCGACCATGCGACGTCGCCGAAGTCGCCCGGGCCGGCGAAGAGCAGCTTCGCCTGGCCGGGATGGTCGACGTCGACGATTCGCACTTCGCTCCGGTTCAAGAGGCGCACCGCCACCGCGAGCCGGTGCGAGCCGGGGGCGAACGCGCCTTCGAGCAGCTGGGCGCCGAGCATCGAGACGGTGCGGCGCACGTGCCCGCCGGCGTCGAGGACGACGATGCGCTTCGTCGAGACGACGGCCAGGTAGCGGCCGTCGGATGACCATTCGAGATCGAACGGCACGACGTCCACCGGCGCGCGCCAGACGACGCGCCCGCCGTCCGTCTGTCGCAGCACGATCGCTCCGGCGGCGAAGTACGCGAGCGTGCGCGGCCGCGCGGGATCCCACTCGGCCGGGACGTCCGCCGCGTGCGCGTCGAGCAGCTTGTCGCCGGTGCCGTCGCCGGCGACGACCCGCAGCCCGCTCTGCGCGAAGTAGGCGATGCGCGTGTCGGTGCGCGTGCCCTGCCAGCGCGGCCAGCGCGCGCCGCGGCGCGCGAGCGTCCAGTGCACGTTGCCGTCGGCGTCGAGCGTGACCAGCTCGTTTTCCCTCGTCGCGACGAGGAAGAGACCGTGCGGCGACCATTCGGCGTCGTCGTAGGCACCGATCCGCCGCTTGTCTCCGTCTGCGCGGACGAGCCAGAGGCCGCCGTGCTCCGCCGAGACGACGAGCAGCCTGCCGGACGCCGGGAGCGAGAAGAGCGCCGGCTCCGCGTGCTCGACCCCGACCGCCTCTCGCACCCGCTCGAAGACCGCGCGCCCCGGCGGTGAGAAGACGGCGGCGAGGACCGCTGCGACCCCGGCAAGTAACAGACTGTTACTAAGTCGGCGGCGCCGGCGGACCGGCGGCCGCTCGTCGTAGGCGCGCTTCACGACCTCCCAGGTCCGCTCCTGCGCCTGCTTCACGCCTCGAGCTCCTTCATCCGGTCGAGCCCGCGGCGGAGGCGGGAGTTGACGGTGCCGCGCGGCAGGTCGAGCAGCTCCGCGATCTCTCCCGGTGTGTACTCGAGGACGTAGCGGAGGACGACGACCGCGCGATGCTCCGGCGCGAGCTCGCCGATGTGGCCGAACGCGCTGCCGTCCGGCTCCGGCTCGGGCGCGGCCGCGAGGTGGTCGCCGAGCTCGACCTCGGCGCGCAATCTGCGCGAGCGCGTCCAGTCGATTGCGCGGTTGACGACGATGCGGTGCAGCCACGGCGCGAACGGACGGCGACGGTCGAAGCGATCGAGGTTGCGCACCGCGGCGAGGAACGCCTCCTGCGCGATGTCCTCGGCCGCGGCGGCGTCGCCCGTGACGAGGTGCGCGGCCCGGTAGGCGCGTGGCCAGTGCTCGCGGAAGAGCCGCTCGAGATCGGCCACCGACCCGCGCTGTGCACCCCTGATCCAGGCGCGCTCGGACACCCCTGGAATCTACGCCGGGAAACGCTCACGAGGTCCATACGCCTCCGGGACCTCTCGGGGTCCCCCCGTCGTATTGGCGGTATGAAGCGTCTCGCGCTCGTCCTCGCCGCCGCAGCCGCCGTCGTGCTCCCGGGCGCCGCGCGGGGCGCGGCCTGCTCGCCGCTCAACTGCGCGCCGAGCCAGTTCACGCTCGCCCACGGCACGTTGCTCGGGTTCCGGCCGATGGTGAACAAGCCGGTCACCGTCGTCGACCTGAAGACCGGCGCCCCGCGCTGGGTGATCCCGGCCGGCCTCGTCGGCGGCGATCTCCTCGTGCACCAGGCCGGCGGCAGGCTCGTCTGGTACGACGCGAGCCGCGGCACGAGGATGTACGCGGCAGCGCTGCCGAGCGTCGAGTACAGCCTCGCCGGCGTGTCTCAGAAAGGGACGCGGGCAGTCGCGTTGAGCATCGTCGGCACCGGCACGAAGGTGGCGATCGTCTCGCGCGAAAGCGAGCAGACGATCGCGCTGCCGGGAAAGCAGTGGGACTTCGACGCGCTGCGCGGCAACAACCTCTTCCTGATCAAGTACCTGCGGCTCGGTGGCTACCAGGTGCGGCTCGTGCACGTCGGCAGCGGCAAGCTCGATCCGCACCCCCTGAAGGACCCACACGAGTCCGGGACGATCTGGGGCTCGCCGTTCTCGCGCCTCTCGTCGGCCGACGGCCGCTACGTGTTCACGCTCTACATCGGGTCGAACGGCGGCTCGATGGTGCACGAGCTCGATCTGAAGAACGCCACGGCGCGCTGCATCGACCTGCCGGGCACGGGCGACTACGGCTCGGCCACGTCGACGGCGCTCGTGCTGTCACACGACCAGCGGACGCTGTGGGCGGTGAGCCCCGGCTACGGGCGCGCCGTCGGCATCGACGTGCGCACGCGGAAGGTGTCGACCGCGCTGCGCTTCTCGCTGCCGTACTGGAACCTCGGGAACGGCACGAGTGCAGCGCTCGCGCCTGACGGCCGGCACATCGCGCTCGGCGACAACGAAGAGGTCGCGGTGATCGGACTTGCGAAGGGCGAGGTCGTGCAGCGGGGGAAGGCGCGGGCAATCGCGCTCGGCTGGTCCCCCGACGGAAGGCTCTGGAAGCTGACCTAGTGCGGCTCGTCTGTCTGCTCGCGGCCGTCGCCGTGCTCCTGCCGAGCGCGGCATCGGCGGGAGTCTGCTCGCCGCTCAACTGCGCGCCGAGCCAGAGCGTGCTCGCGCGCGGGTCGCTGCTCGCCTTCCGGAACACCTCGAGCGGTGCAGTGCGGGTGATCGACCTGCAGAGCGGCCGCACGCGCTGGCGTCTCCCCGGCGGCGTCTCGATGGGAAGAACGCTCGTGCATCAGGACCGGTCGCTCCTCACCTGGTACGACCTCGCGACGGGCGCGCGCACCGGAGACGCGGTTCTCCAGACGAACGCGCACTTCGTCCTGGTCGGCCTGTCGCAGGACGGGGAGCGAGCCGTGGTCGCGCGCACGCAGCACAGCTCGACCACGTTCATCGTGGCCTCGCGCGCAGGTCAGCGAGAGGTCGACCTGCCCGGCAACGCGTGGTCCTTCGACGCGCTCGCAGGGAACCGACTCTTCCTCGTTCACCGGCTCGGCCTCGCATACGAGGTGCGCATCGTGCAGCTGCCGTTGGGACAGCTCGGCGCCAGATCGCTCGTCGCCGCGCAGGGCACGGCGTGGTCGCGCGTTCCGTCCGCCGACGGCCGGTACCTGTTCACCCTGTACGTCGGCGGGGGCGGCCACGCGATGCTGCACGTACTCGACACACGTCGTGCAGCCGCGCGCTGCATCGACCTGCCGGGGACCGCCGACCTGAACGCCGCACTGACCTACACCCTCGTGCTCGATCCCGAATCGCGCTACCTCTGGGCCGTCAGCCCCGGCTACGGGCGCGTCGTGCACATCGACCTGGCGAAGCTGCGCATCGACGACTCCTACCGCTTCGACGCCGGTCAGTGGAACACGGTTCCCGCGGTCGCGGTCATGGCGCCGGACGGCGAGCGGATCGCCGTCACCGACGCCTATCACCTCTGGTTCATCCAGCTCGCCCGGCGCAAGGTGCTGCCCGGCCCGACGCACGTGGCAATCGCGCTCGGCTGGTCGCCCGACGAGCGCCACCTCTGGGCGATCGGCGAGCGGAGCCGCGTCAGCGCGCTGCCGCTTCGCTGACCGCTTCCTCCGTCGCGCTCGAGATCTCGCGCACGACCTCGACGATGTCGCGGTTCGCGTTCCACACGCGCAGCTGACGGTCGGAGCCGTTGCCGCGCGCGAGGATCTCGCGCACGCCTTCGAGCTCTCGTTCGGAGCCGAGCTCGCGCGAGTGCGGCTCGACGTCGCGCAGCGTGCGGCGGATCAGCTGCGCGACGGGCACGCGGTTGCGGCGACCGGTTGCGAGATCCATGATCGGCGCCTCGAGGCCGTAGCGGGCGGCAAGCCACTTATTCTCCGTCGTCAGGAGGCGATGCCAGGTCGGGATGGTCTTGCCGGCCTCGTAGAGCTCGCAGTACATCTTCACGATCGCCTGGAAGAACGCCGTGATCGCGACGACGTCCTCGAGCCGCGTCACCGCGTCGCAGACGCGCATCTCGATCGTGCCGAGCCGCGGGTGCGGGCGGATGTCCCACCAGATGTGCGTGTAGTCGGCGATGCAACCGGTTCGCTCGAGCTGCCCGACGACCTCCGCGTAGTCGGCGTAGTCGTTGAACCGCGGCGGCGGCCCGGAGCGCGGGAACGCGGCGAACACCATCTGCCGGCTCGAGGACAGCCCCGTCGGCTCGCCGCGCCAGAACGGCGACGACGCCGACAGCGCGAGCATCTGCGGCAGGTGCACGAGCAACCCGTTCACGACCTGGATCGCCTTCTCGGGATCGTCGACCGCGACGTGCATGTGCATGCCGAAGATCAGCTCGCGCCGCGCGACGTACTGCAGCTGGTCGACGAGCTGGTGGTAGCGGTCGCGCGCCGTGATGCGCTGCCGCTCGAACAGGCTGAACGGGTGCGTGCCGGCCGAGCCGAACCGGCAGCCCTGCTCGCGCGCGATCCCGGCGACGTACGCGCGGAGCTGCGCGAGTTGCCGCAGCACGTCGCCCGCGGTCCGGCAGACGGGCGTCGTCACCTCGAGCACCGACTGCATCAGCTCTGCGTGGATGCGGTCCTGATGCTCGCCGTGCTCGGCGGCCGCGAGCACGGAGTCGATGTGCTGCACGAGGTCCCACGTCTCGGGATCGAGCAGCATGTACTCCTCCTCGACCCCCAGCGTGTACGGGTCGCTCTTCCCGAACGCATGGTCGAGCACGCTCGCGCCGCCGCCCGTGCCGACGGCGCCCTTGCCGGTGATCGACGGCGGGAAGATCTGCTTCACGCGGGCAGTATCACCGCCTCCGCCTCGATCTCGACGAGCCAGCGCGGATCGAGCAGCTGGGTGACGACGCCGGTGGTCGCCGGACGCGCCGTCGCGAACGCCTCGCCGTGCGCACGGCCGACCTCGTCGATGTGTCGAGCGTCGGTGACGTAGATGCGCGTCCGCACAACGTCGTCGAGCGATGCACCAAGTCGTTGCAGCGACGTCTCGATCGTCGCGAGGCACACCCGTGCCTGCTCGTATGCGCCCGCCGGCGGTTCCGCGTCGCCGGGCATGATCGGCGCGCAGCCGGAGACCCAGACACGGTCGCCGATCTTGACCGCGCGCGAGTAGCCGACGCGATCCTCGAAGGCGGTGCCGGACGAGATGCGCTCTCTGCGCATGCCGCTAGTCTCGCCGTTCGTGGACGCCCTGCGCCAGGTCGACGGTTGGCCGTGCGAGCACGTCGCGGTCGGCGTGTGCGGCGCGGCCGGCGCGACGCACGGCGATGCGCGGCGCCGCTTCCCCTGGGCGTCGGTGACGAAGCTCGCCACAGCGGTGGCGATGCTCGTCGCGGCAGAGGAGGGTCTCGTCGACCTGGACGAGGATGCAGGCCCGCCGGGGGCGACGCTCCGCCATCTGCTCGCGCACGCCTCGGGGCTGCCGTTCGATCCAGGCCCGCCGATCTCACGACCCGGCGCGCGGCGCGTCTACTCAAACTACGGTTTCGAGGTCGCGGCGGCGCTCGTCGAGGAGCGGGCCGAGATGCCGTTCGCGGCGTACTTCGCGCACGTCTGGTCGGGTACGGCGATCGAGCTGCACGGCTCTGCCGGCTCCGGCGCCGAGGGTTCGCTCGAGGACCTGCTCGCACTCGCCCGCGAGTTGCAGGCGCCGTCGCGGCTCGCGGCCGAGACGATCGCCGAGGCGGCGAGCGTCCAGTTCCCGGGGCTCGCCGGGGTGCTGCCCGGGTTCGGGCGGCAGGAGCGAAACGACTGGGGGCTCGGCTTCGAGCTGCGCGACGCGAAGTCACCCCACTGGACCGGCTCGCGGAACGCGCCGTCCGCGTTCGGCCACTTCGGGCGCAGTGGCACGTTCCTGTGGGTCGACCCGGCCGCCGGGATCGCGCTCGGCTGCCTCACCGACCTCGCCTTCGGCGACTGGGCGGCCGACGCGTGGCCGCGGCTCGCCGACTCAGTCCTCGAGGAACTCGAGCAGTAGCGCGTTCAGCTCCTCGGGCTGGTCGAGCCCGACTAGATGGCCGGCGCCTGCGACGACCGCGAGGTCCGCGTCGGGAATCTCCTCCGCGAGGTGCTTCGCGATCGCGCGGAAGTCCGCCTTGTCGTCCTCGCCGACGACGACGAGCGTCGGAACGGTGAGCGACGAGAGCGGCGGCACCTCCGGCCAGAGCACGTCCGGCTCGTCGTGCGCAGTCTGCAGCTCGAGTGCGAGCTGCTGCTGCGGCCGCACCTCGTCACGGTGCTCCGGCGCGACCCAGAACTCCATGCTCACCTCGGTCGCCGCGTCGAGGTCGCCCGCCTCGACCGCGGCCCCCTCAGCCTCGAAGTAGCCCGTCATCTCCTCCGTCCAGTCCCAGGCCAGGAGGCCCGAGCCGACCAGCACGAGCTTCGACACCCGGTCCGGGTGCGCGAGCGCGGTGCGCAGGGCGATCGACCCGCCGAACGAGTTTCCGACCAGTGCGGCCGGCAGCAGCGCGTCGACGAACTCGACGAACGAGAATGGCTCCGTCGGAAGCGGCGAGCGCCCCCAGCCCGGCAGGTCGGGAGCGACGACCTCGTAGCGCTCGCCGAGCGCGGCGACCTGGCGGTGCCAGAGCCGCGAGTCGCCGAGCGCGGAGTGGAGGAGGACGACCTTCTTCACGGGGCGGGGATTCTCCATGATTGGGCGCATGGGTGTGCTCGATGGGTGGCGGGTCTGTCCGCGCTGCGCGGAAACGCTCGCGTGGGCGGGCGATCACTTCGAGTGCCCGGGGTGCGATTCGTGGTACTGGGCCACGGCGCTCCCCGGCGTGCAGGGCATCCTCGAGCGCGACGGACGCGTGCTGCTCGGCAGGCGCGCCCACGACCCGCGCAAGGGATACTGGGATCTTCCCGGCGGTCTCCTGAACGAGACCGAACCGCCCGAGGAGGGCTTGCGGCGCGAGTTCCTCGAGGAGACCGGCATTCCGGTCGAGCCCGTCGAGCTGATGCGGATCGACATCGAGCCCTACGCGCACCGCCACGTCTTCTCGGTCACCTATCTCGTGCGCGGCGACGGCGAGCCGGTCGCGGCCGACGACGTCGAGGAGCTGCGCTGGTTCGCTCCCGGCGAGCTACCGGAGATGGCGTTCCCGGGCCAGAACCTCGTGTTACGCGCCTGGGCGGCGCGGCACGAGGACGCGTAGCGCGCCGGCGGCGATCGTGAACTCGACCGGGAGGTCGAGCACCGCGGGCTCCCCGTCGATCGCCGAGCGCACGTTGTGCCTCCGTGCGCCGATCGTGAAGCGCTCGCCCGGCCGCCCTTCCCAGTCGGCGCGCAGCACCCCGGCGGGCGCGTAGAGATACAGCCGCCCTTCGTCGAGCCGCCTGCGCTCGCCGACGGAGAGCACCGTCAGGTCGTAGGCGTTGTTCGAGACGAGCACCACGCGCGCAGCGAGCGGTGCGCCGTCGAGGGTCAGCCCGTCGTCGTGCCGATGAGCGGCGACGGCTCCGAGCGCCCGGAGCCGCGCGAAGGCGTCGCGCCGTCGCCGGTGGTGCTCGCGGCGGTGCACGAGGTGCGCGTAGGCACCGAGCGAGACGTTGTTGAGGAAGAGTCGGTCGTTGGCGAAGCCGACGTCGACCCTGTGCTCGGTCCCGTCCGCGAACGCAGCGAGTGCTCCGATCGGGTCGTCGCGGTCGAGCCCGAGATCGCGCGCGAAGTGGTTGCGCGTCCCGAGCGGCACACATGCGAACGGGAGGCCGCGATCGACCGCGACCCGTGCCACCTCGGCCAGCGACCCGTCGCCGCCCGCGATGCCGAGGACGTCCGCGTCCGCGGCGCGCGCCACCTCGACGAGGTCGTCGTCCTCGGCCAGCACGTGCGTCCGGATCCCGCGTTCGGCGGCAGCGGCGACCACCTCGTCGCGGCTGCCCGCGCCGGCGCGCGGGTTCACGATCAGGAGGGGCTTCATCGTCTGGGCTTCGGAATCTCCCAAAATGGGCCGAACGGCTCATGCGGCCGTCCGGTGCAGGGGCGATCATCTCCCCTATGGACGAGCGTGGCATCCTCCACCGGATCGAGGACGACCTCTCCGAGACCTGGGTCGAGGAGTGGGCGAGCGGCGGGGTGCAGTCGATCGAGGGCTACCTCGCGAAGCACCTGGCGTTCCTCTCGTTCCTCGACGAAGCTCCTTCCGCCTAGCTGCCCGCCTAGCGCGTAGGTTTCGGCAAGTTTGCCGCGGGTACTGCACCCGGCGTGGCGGAGTTCGAGCCGAGCTATCTCATTCGCGGCTTGCCGGGCCACCCGCTGCATCCGCCGCTGACGGACGCAACGATCGGCATCTACACCTTCGCCACGGTCGCGGCGATCCTGAGCAAGCTCGGCCTCGCCGAGCACGCGTTCGCCCAGGCGTGGTGGCTCGCGCTGATCGTCGGCCTGATCACGACTGTCCTGACCGCGCTGACCGGGTTCGCCGACTGGCTGACGATCACGTGGGGCAGCGAGCTCTGGAAGACGGCGACGCTGCACCTGACGGCGATGGTCACCGCCACCGTCTTCTTCGGCCTCGCGGCGATCTTCGGCCACAGCGGCTACACCGACCAGGCCGTCACGACCGGCTCGTTCATCCTGACGCTCATCGGGTTCGTGCTGCTGAGCACTGGAGGCTGGCTCGGCGGTGCGGTCACCTTCGTGCACGGGATGCGCGTGCTCAGCCTCGTCGAGGAACCGACGGAGAAGGCTGTCGCGCCGATGCCGAGCGAAGAGAAGGTCGAGGCGGCGGAGGGCTAACCCTCCGCGAGCCCCAGCGCCTTCTCGAGCGAGCCCTTGGGCATGGCGCCGACCGCGGAAGCCTGCGGCTCGCCGTTCTCGAACAGAACCATGAACGGAATCGACGCGACGCCGTAGCGCTGCGCGAGATCCTGCTCGTTGTCGATGTTCACCTTGACGAGCTTCACCTGATGCTCGTCGGCGATCCGGTCGAGCACCGGCGAGACGGCGTGGCACGGGCCGCACCACTCGGCCCAGAAGTCGACGATCACCTTGCCGTCGGAGCGCAGGACCTCGCTGTCGAACGTGTCGGTTGTCGCGTTGGTTGCCATTCGTTCCTTTCTCGGGGACGTTCATGGTTGTGAACGCCGTGCAGGGGTGAATTCTTCCCAGCATCTAGGATCGAAACATGTTCGCGCCGCTGCCGGACAAGCCCGACCACCCGGCTCTCGAGCTGGAGATTCTGGCGCGCTGGGAGGAGGAGCAGACGTTCGAGCAGCTGCGCGAGGCAAACCGCGGCAACGCGCACTGGTCGTTCGTCGACGGGCCCGTGACCGCGAACAGGTCGTCGCTGGGCGTCCACACGGCGTGGGGGCGGACGCTGAAGGACGTCTTCCAGCGCTACAAGGGCCTGCGCGGCTTCGACCAGCGCTACCAGAACGGCTTCGACTGCCAGGGCCTCTGGATCGAGGTCGGCGTCGAGCGATCGCTCGGCCTCAACTCGAAGCGCGAGATCGAGGCGTACGGCCTCGAGGAGTTCGCGCGCCGCTGCCGCGAGGTCGTCGTCAACTCGTCGGAGGCGCTGACCCGCGGCTCGATCCGCCTCGGTCAATGGATGGACTGGGGAAACGACTACTTCACGTTCAGCGACACGAACATCGAGTACATCTGGAAGTTCCTCGCGATCCTCAACGAGCGCGGGTGGCTCTTCATGGGGCACCGCTCGACGGAGTGGTGCCCGCGCTGCGGCACGTCGCTCTCGCAGCACGAGCTGAGCCAGTCGGGCGTCTACCAGGATCGTGCCGACCCGTCGCTCTACGTCCGCCTGCCACTCCTCGAGCGTGCCGGCGAGTCGCTCGTGGTGTGGACGACGACGCCGTGGACGCTGCCGGCGAACGTGGCGGCGGCCGTGCATCCGGACGAGGAGTACGGCCGCCGCGAGAACGGCGAGTGGGTGGCCGTGAAGCTCTTCCCGGACGACGATTTCGTCGAGAAGCTCCAGGGCTCGGAGCTCGTCGGCTGGCGCTACCGCGGCCCGTTCGACGACCTCGCGCCCGGTGCCTCGGTCGAGCACCGGGTGATCCCGTGGGAGGACGTGACGATGGATCAGGGCACGGGCATCGTCCACATCGCGCCCGGCTGCGGCGGCGAGGACTTCGAGCTTTCGCGCGTGCACGGCCTCGAGGTGCTGACGCCGGTCGACGAGTCGGGCCGCTTCTACGACGATTACGGCTGGCTGCACGGCCTCTCGACGAGCGAAGCGGCGGATCAGATCACGGGCGCGCTCGGGGAGCGCGGCATCCTCCTCGAGGCGGGGCTCTATACGCACGCCTACCCGCACTGCTGGCGCTGTGACACGCCGCTCATCTTCCGCCTGTCCGACGACTGGTTCATCGCGGTCGGCGACCTCAGGGCGAAGCTGCTCGAGGAGAACGCGAAGGTGACGTGGGTGCCCGAGTACATGGGCAAGCGAATGGACGACTGGCTCCGCAACATGGGCGACTGGAACATCTCGCGGCGGCGCTACTACGGGTTGCCGCTGCCGTTCTATCCGTGCGGGTGCGGGCACCTGAACGTGATCGGATCGAAGGCGGAGCTCGCCGAGCGGGCGGTCGAGGGGATGGAGCAGCTCGAGGAGCTCCGGCGTCCCTGGATCGACCGCGTGCCGATCCGCTGCGAGCAGTGCGGCGAGCCGGTGACCCGGATCGCCGAGGTCGGGGACGTCTGGCTCGACGCCGGCATCGTGCCGTTCTCGACGCTCGGCTGGCAGAGCCCCGAGTACGTCGAGGAGGGCTACGCGACCGGCGCCGCGGACGGGCTGACGAAAGCCGATCTGCCCGATCATGCGTACTGGGAGAAATGGTTCCCGGCCGACTGGGTCTCCGAGATGCGCGAGCAGATCCGGCTGTGGTTCTACTCGCAGTTCTTCATGTCCGTCGCCCTTGTCGGCCGTTCGCCGTACAGGCGCGTCCTCGCCTA
>JAICTB010000208.1 GCA_025936595.1 Thermoleophilia bacterium
CGCATCGAGTCGATGCTCTTCGACGGCGTGCTCGAGCCGGTGAACGGCGCGCTCGTGCCCGATCGCTCGCGCCCCGGGAACGGGCTGGAGCTGAAGCGCGCGGACGCACAACGGTGGGCGGCATGATCCAGCGCCTGCTGTCGAACATCCGCGAGGGACGCGTGCAGCGACTGCTCGCGTTCTCGACGGCGGCGTCGGCGCCGGCACTCGGGCTCGAGATCTACCTGGAGCACTACAAGGGCTCGTTCGGCGACAAGTGGATGTGGACGCCGCTCCTGCTGACGCCGCCGCTGACCGCCGCGGGCGTCGCGGGTATCGCATCCGAGCGCGCATCGCGCACGATCCTCCCCGCCGTCTCCGCGCTCTACTTCCTCGACGGCCTCGTGGGCGTGGTCACGCACATCCAGGGCATCCGCAAGCGGCCCGGCGGGTTCAAGGAGACGCACTACAACCTGGTCATGGGGCCGCCTCTCCTCGCACCGGGGTCGCTGTGCCTCGTCGGCGCCCTCGGCCTCGCCGCCGCCATCGTCAAGCGCGAGAGATGAACGTCGAGGAAGCACGGCCCGATCCCCACGACCTGCCGAAGCAGCGTGCGGGGATCACGCCCCAGATGGTGGGACGCTACCCGACCTACGACGTCCTCTCGCAGACCTCGCACTGGGACGAGACGACGCGCCGCGTCGTTCTCGACCGGGTCGAGAACGTGCCACCGATCGAGTTCTTCACGGAAGGCGAGGCGCTCACGCTCGACGCCTTCTGCAACATCGTGACCGCCCAGGACAGCGAGCCGCGCATCGCCGTTTTGAACTACATCGACGAGAAGCTGCAGCGAGGTGAGCGGGACGGCTGGCGCTTCTTCGACATGCCGGACGACGACGAGCTCTGGCGGCTCGTCGCGCGGGGGCTCGACGAGGAGGCGCGGCACCACGCCCACGACTCGTTCGCGGACGCGCCGGTCGAGACGCAGGTCGGCATCGTGCACCGCTTCTCGAAGGCCGACCTCCACGGCGGCGTCTGGGAGCAGGTGAACCTCTCCCGCGCGTTCTCCGTCGTCATGCGCTACGTCGCGCAGGCGTTCTACGGGCACCCGTGGGCGTGGAACGAGATCGGCTTCGGCGGCCCCGCGTACCCGCGCGGCTACGGCGCCTTCGGCTCGCCGCATCTCGGCGAGGAGGAGAGCTGGGAGGCGGACGAATCCGCGCACTACGACCCCGTGCGCGACGTTCGCCAGCGGGGGCTCGATTGACGCTCCTCAAGGGCAGTGTCGCGATGCCGCGCGACAACGACTCGGCGTTTCTCCTGGACAAGCACAAGCGCGGCCTCCAGAACCTCGATCGGATGGCCCGCTACCCACTCGACGAGACGGTCGACATGCTGATCGTCGGCGCCGGTGCCGGCGGCGGCGTGCTCGCGCAGCGACTCGCGCGCGCCGGCTGGCGCGTCGTCGTCCTCGAGCGCGGCCCGTTCTGGGACCCGGACCGCGACTGGGTGAGCGACGAGAAAGGCTCGAGCGGCCTCTACTGGACCGAGAACCGGATCATCTCCGGCAACGACCCGATCCAGATGGGGAAGAACAACTCCGGCGTCGGAGTCGGCGGCTCGATGACGCACTTCGCCGGCTACACGCCGCGTCTCCACCCCTCCGACTTCGAGACACGCACCCGCGACGGCGTCGGCGTCGACTGGCCGATCTCCTACTGGGAACTGCAGGAGTCGTTCGAGCGCGTCGAGCGGGAGCTGCCGGTCGCAGGAGAGTTCTGGCCGTGGGGCGACCCCCACGGCTATCCGCATGGCCCGCACCCGGTCGCGGGAGCCGCCTCCGTCGCCTGGCAGGGCGCACGCAACCACGGAATCGAGATGCGAGTCGGGCCGGTCGCGATCACCAACGGCGTCTTCGGCAACCGGCCCCACTGCATCTACCGCGGCTTCTGCCTCGAAGGCTGCAAGGTGAATGCAAAAGCATCGCCGCTGATCACGCACTTCCCGGACGCGGTCGAGCGCGGCTGCGAGATCCGAGCCGACTCGATGGCGACGCGCGTGGAGGTCGACGACGCCACCGGTCGCATCTCCGGCGTGACCTACATGACGGACGGCAAGGAGCGGTTTCAGCGTGCGGCGGCGGTCGCCGTATGCGGTTACGCGATCGAGACGCCGCGGCTCCTGCTGAACTCCGCGTGCCCGCGGCATCCGAACGGGCTCGGCAACAACGACGACCAGGTGGGCCGCTACGTGATGGTGCAGGGCGCGACGCAGACTGCGGCGCGGTTTCCCGAGATGCTGCGCATGTACAAGGCGCCCCCGCCCGAGATCTCGTCGGAGCAGTTCTACGAGACGGACGAGCGCCGCGGCTTCGCGCGTGGGTTCTCGATCCAGACCATCTCCCCCATGCCGATCGGCTGGGCCGAGCACGTGCTCGCCGAGGGTCACTGGGGCCAGGGCCTCCGGGAGTACATGCGCGACTACAACCACTGGACCGTGCTCGGCATCCTGGCCGAGTTCCTGCCTCAACCGGAGAACCGCGTCACTCTGGCCGACGTGAAGGACGCAAACGGGATGCCCGTCGCGCACTTCAACTACAACATGTGCGAGAACGACCACGCCATCGTCGACTTCGCGAGCGACATCCTCGACAAGATCTGGGACGGTGCACGGGCGCAGGACACGCTGACGATCGACCGGTATGCGCACCTCGTCGGCGGCGCGCGCATGGGCTTCTCCCCGGACGACTCCGTCGTCGACTCGAATCACCGCGTGTGGGGCGTCGACAACCTGTTCGTGGTCGACGGCGCGGTGCTCCCGACGCAGGGCGCCGCCAACCCGGCGCTCGTGATCATGGCGCTCGCCGATCGCTGCGCCGGCCTGCTCGCAAAGAAGCGCGCCGCATGAACCAGCGCGACCTCAGGATCAAGCTCCTCGGCGAGCTGCTGTACGTCGAGCGGCGGCTGGGCGACGCCGTTCTCCGCGACCTGCGCGCGGCCGCGCACGACGAGGAGCTGAGCAACCTGCTCGAGACGCACCTCGTCGAGACGAAGGAGCACGCGGAGCGTGTCGAGACCGCGTTCCGGCGCATGCAGATCGCGCCGACCTCGAACCGCTCGAGCGTCTTCGAGAGCGCCGTCACCGAGCACGACACCACCGCTCCGTCGATCGGCGACACGCGGCTCGAGGACATCTTCCATGCCCAGGCGGCGCTGCACACCGAGCAGTGGGAGATCGCCTCCTACCGCACGCTCCTCCACCTCCTGCCGGACGACGCGGCCGATCTCTTGCGGCCCTCGCTCGAGGACGAGGAACGTGCGGCGACGCAGCTCGACACGGCGATTGCACGGCTGGTCGATGCGGGCTGAGCGACGGTGACTACGCGCCGATCTCGCCGAGCAGCGGCTTCGTGTCGAGCGGGTCGAACCCGAGCCGCGCAGCAATCTCCTCGCTCGTCGGCTTCGTGCCCTCGCGGAAGAGCTCCCCGAGCAGCTCGCCGGTCTTCCGGCTGCGCCACCAGTCGTCGCCGATCTCGGAGACGAGGTGCGCGCGCAGCTGAGCCGATCGGATCCACGCCCGCAGGTAGTCCGCCGAGTAGAAGCCGGCGTCCATGTCGGAGATGTAGTTGTCCTTCCGGTAGCGAACGCCGGTCGCGGCGGTGAGCAGCGACTCGTACAGGTCCGGGTCGCCGCCGTCGCCGTCGAAGCGCGACCAGAAGTCGAGCTCGAACCGGAGCTTCGCCTCGTAGCGGCGGTAGAGCAGAGCCTCGAGGAACGTCGTCGCCTCCGCGTTCTCGCGCGCCTGCTCCGGCGAGAGGCCGAAGTGGAGCTCGTGCCACTCCGGCTCCCGCGAGATCGCCTCGACGATGTACGAGTAGATCTCCGTGAGCGCGTGGTCGCGTGCGATGCGGCGGAACACGTACGGCAGCTCGGGGTCGCAGCCTCCGTAGTGGAGCGCGTGGCCGGCCTCGTGCAGGAACGCCTGGTAGTCGTGCAGCCCGCCCTGCGCCCGGGTGATCAGGTGCACGATGCTCGGCGGATCACTCGCGATCACGCAGGCGCGCGGCGACTTCTGAGGACGGTCGTCGAGATCGAGCTTGATGTTCGGCAGTGCGTTCAGGTCGAAACCGAGCGCGTCGAGCGTCTGCAGGCACACCTCGGTGGCGCGGTCCTTCGTATACGTCGCCTCGAGCGGCGACAGCCTGCGCATCCACGAGGTGTGGTAGCTC
>JAICTB010000142.1 GCA_025936595.1 Thermoleophilia bacterium
CGTCAAATCCTGGAACCGCCTGCACGAGTGCATCGACGATGCCCGTGCGGCGCTGGACGCGGTCGCGGCCGAGCGGGTACTGCTCGTCGGCTTCTCGATGGGTGGAGCGGTTTCGATCTCGTGCGCCGCGGACGCGCGGGTTGTCGGCGTGCTCGGGCTCTCACCGTGGATCCCCGACCGGCTGCCGGTCGAGCCGCTGCGTGGGAAGCGGCTGCGGGTCCTGCACGGCTCACTCGACCGGGCGTTGCCGGGGATCCCGGGCGTCGCTCCGTCTCTCGCGCGGCGTGGCTTCGAGCGGGCGCGCGCGATCGGCGTCGATGGTGAGCTGACGGTCATTCCCGGCGCTCTGCACGGCTTCGCAGTACGAGCGAGAAACGGGCGGCCGATCCCGCTCCCGCGGGCGCGCCGCTTCCTGAGGCTCTCCGCGGAGGAGATCCGCCGCCTGTAACAAGCCGTACGCTCTTGTGTCTTGGCTCGCATGAGCGACGACTCGCGTCCCTACGGCCGCCGCGCGTTTCTCGGCCTGCTCGGCGGCGGGCTGACCTCGCTGCTCTGGGCAGGACCCGCCGCGCGCGTCTTCGCACCCGTCACGTCGCAGTTCTCGCAGCTCGCCGCGAATCTCCTGCCCGTCGGCGGCTGGCGGATCTACACGATCTCCGGCTCGATGCCGCTGTTCGACGAGCGCATCTGGCGGCTCGAGATCGGCGGGCTCGTCCGCAAGCCGGTCAGCCTCACCTACGCGCAGTTGCGAGCGCTGCCGCGCGCCGAGCAGGTCAGCGACTTCCACTGTGTGACCGGCTGGTCCGTGAAGAACGTGCGCTGGGCCGGCGTTCGCTTCCGCGACCTGCTCGCGCTCGCGCAGCCGCTGCCCTCTGCGCACGCGATCCGCTTCGTCTCGATGGAGCAGCCGTACGTCGACTCGCTGACGCTCGACCAGGCGCTCCTTCCCGACGTCATGCTCGCGCACGAGCTCGACGGCAGCGCGCTCTCGCGCCCGCATGGCGCACCCGCGCGCGTCGTGATGCCCGAGATGTACGGCTACAAGGGCGTGAAGTGGCTGATGCGGATGGAGCTCGTCGCGCGCGAGCCGACGGGGTACTGGGAGGGGCTCGGCTACGACCAGGACGCGTGGGTCGGAAGGTCGAATGGCTACGGCTCCTAGGCGGCTCGCGCGGTTCACGCGCACCGAGCGCGCGGTGCACTGGGTGCACGCTTCGGCGTTCATGATCCTGCTCGGCTCGGGCCTCTGTCTCTACCTGCCGAGCCTTGCCGAGATGGTCGGACGCCGTCCGCTCGTGAAGGCGATTCACATCTACACAGCGGTCGCCTGGGCGGTTGCGCTGCTCCTCGTCGTCGTGGCGGGCGACCGGCGCTCGCTCGTTCGCACGGCGCGCGAGATCGATCGTTTCGACGCGGACGACCGCGCGTGGCTCCGGCGCCGCCGTGCGCCGCAGGGGCGGCTGAACGCGGGGCAAAAGCTGAACGCGGTGATCACCGCCGCATTCGCCGTGCTCTTCGTCGTCACCGGGTTCTTCCTCTGGTACGGCGAGCGCAACACGCGTTTCCGCCTGCCGGCGGCGCTGCTCGTGCACGACTGGCTGATGTACGTCTCGTTCATCCTCTTCGTCGGCCACCTCTTCCTGACGCTCGTCTATCCGAAGACGCGGCACTCGCTGAACGGCATGACGCACGGCTGGGTGGAGGAGGACTGGGCGCGCGCACATCACGGCAAGTGGGTAGAAGAGATGTCGCAATGGCACGAAGGCGAGATCTCACCCACCGCGGCGTCGAGAAGCTGAGCGAGCGCGAGCGCAACGTCGGCCTCGAATCCGACGACGAGGCGGCTCGCTGGCTCGACGAGCACGATCCGAAGCCGCCGCCCGCGGTGCCGAAGCGCGCGTCGAAGAACAAGGCGCTGCACCGCTGGAACCGCCGCGACGACTGAGCGCCCACGCGAATTACCTGCCGCTTACACGACCCGCACAAATCGGTAGAAGGTCGCGGGAAGGAAGGAATCTGGCGCGGCCTGGGTCGCCGGCGGTTCTAGGGGAGAGCGCCGGCGGCCCGGGCTTCGGCTCATGCCGGAGCCCGCTCGGGGCTCCGGCATGGCGCGTGGCGTCGGATCCCGAGGCCGCCGCGGGGAGAGGGGCGGACGGCCCGTTACCCGACGTCTCTCATCTATCCGAAACGCGCGTCGCGCGAACGTCGCTATTGACCGCGAAGTCACGTCCCGGCGGCAGTCTCGAGGGCTGCCCGTATCAGATCGTAAGGAAACGCCGTTGTTCCGACACGAAGCAGGTAGCGCCGCTGCTCACGGTCGAAGGCACTTCAACGGACGGACGCCGCACAGGTGCCAAAGGCGGCCCGTCGACCGGGAGCAGCGGCAGCTTCGATTACTCCGGGGAAGCCGACGGCGGCGCGCAAACGGGGGATCGGTTGCCGCCAGTCCCAGCCGCAGGACGCGCCGCCGGTCGCTCTATCGGCTGCTCCGCGCGATTGCTTGACCCCGGCGGAGGCGGGTGGCTTACGGAGCGGCCCCGGAGTCGAACCGAGCCAGCCTGGGGTTGCCAGACCTGACGAGTTTTGAAGACCCGCTGGGGCACCGGCCCCCGCCGCTCCACGAATCGCTGATCGTAGAGCGAAGCGGCGGGGGCCTCGGAGATACCCGCTGCCGTCGAGGTTCTGAGCACCATGGGCGCGTGTGTTCGCGAGACCCTAACGGCGCGGCCGCCGCTGGACACGCACGTCGCCCCGTCGGAGCGTCAACCCGTCGGCGTCGTAGCGCTCGAGCAGGAGCTGCGCTGTACGGCGGCCGATCCCGAGCGCGTCGCGGAACGCGGCGATCGTGATCGGGTCGAGGTACGCGAGCGTCTCGCGACCGCGCTCGTATAGCGCCTCGGAGACGGCAAAGCCGTCGCCGACGCGGCGCAGCCGACCCTCGTCCTCGAGAAAGGCGGCAAGCTGCTTGTCGCCCACCTTTGCGATCTCCTCCGTTGCGAGCTGCGCGAGGAGCGCAGCCGCCGCGTCCTCGCGCGCGCCGAGCCCCGCCGTCGCGCCGGGAAGAAATGCCTTCGCGCCGCGCCGCTCCACCTCGAGGAGATTCAACACGTGTTGCGTCCACGGCTCGTTCGGCAACAGCTCCGCGAGGGGCAGGCCCGGATCGAGCGGAGTCGACGCTGCTCGAGCCGCGAGTCGCTCGCGCACGTCGCGCCGGAGCGTTTCGAGCCATTCCTCGGAGAAGTGATGCTCGCCCGCCGACCGCACCGCCGCAAGCCCCTGCGCGAGCTGCGCGGGCGGCAGGAGGGCGCGCGCCTGGAGCTCCACGCCCGTGACCGGCTCGTGCACGAGCGCGCGAACGATCTCCTCCGGCGTGCCGGTGTCCAGCGTCGCGAGCCGCGACGGCTCGAGCCCGCGCACCGGTGCCGGGTCGAGCACGACCCCGCCGCCGACGGTCGTGCTCGTCCGCAGGACGACGCGGTCGCCGCGCGCGGCGACGACAGGGTCGCGCAGCCGCAGCTGCGCGTAGTCGCCGTCCCGGACCACGCGGCCCGCCACGGCCTTCGTCCCCACGTGCACGGTCACGTCGGCCGGGATGTCCGCGAGCGGCTCGAGCCGCACGTCGAGCCGGTAGGAGAGGGGGTAGTGGCCGGAGGCGACGAGCACATCCCCGCGTGCCAGCTCGCGCCGTTCCACCGTGGGCAGGTTGACGGCGACGCGCTGGCCGGCCTCCGCCCGCTCCACCGCCGTGTCGTGCACCTGCACCGAGCGCACGCGCACCGTTTCGCCCGTGGGCTCGGAGCGGAGGACGTCCCCCGCGGCGATCGTCCCCGACCAGAGCGTTCCCGTCGCGATCGTCCCGACGCCCTGCAGGGTGAACACGCGATCGACGTAGAGGCGTGTGGCGGCAGAGGTGTCGCGCGGCTCGGCCGGCACACGCGCGAGCGCCGCGCGGAGCTCGTCGAGCCCCGCGCCGGTCTTCGCCGACACCGCGACGACCTCTGCAGCAGGAACGAGCTCGTGCGCTTCGTCGATCGCGAGCTCCAGCGTCTCCGCATCGACTGCGTCGCATTTCGTCACGGCGACAACGCCGCGCTCGACGCCCAGCAGACGCAGCACCGCGAGATGCTCGAGCGTCTGCGGACGCGCGCCCTCCTGTGCGTCGATCACGAGGAGGAAGAGGTCGATGCCGGTCGCGCCGGCGATCATCGTGCGCACGAACCGCTCATGGCCCGGCACGTCGACGAGCGAGAGCCGGCGGCCGTCGGCCAGCTCGAGCGGGGCGTAGCCGAGGTCGATCGAGATGCCGCGCTTCTGCTCCTCGGGCAGGCGGTCGGTGTTCTTGCCGGTGAGTGCGCGCACGAGCCACGTCTTGCCGTGGTCGATGTGGCCGGCGGTGCCGACCGTCAGTGGCAACGCGCCTCGCTCACCGCCGCGGCGACCTCGTCGAGCTCGTCGTCGGCGAGCGTGCGGCAGTCGAGGAGGAGGCGGCCGTCTCGCACGATCCCGACGACCGGCGGGTCGTGCGCGCGCAGCGGCCCGGCCAGCGACTCCTCGATCGCGCACGCGAACGACGGCAGCTCCGCGAGCGGAAGCGCGCCGCCGCCGACCCGCGACACGGTCTCCTCTACCTCGCCGCCCGTTGCGGCGGCGAGCCGCGCGGCACGTGCGCGAACACTCGCGGCGTCCGCGTGCATCATCCGCAGCACGGGGATCTCGCGCATCGCCCGTGCGGGATCGAGGTAGAGCTGCAGCGTTCCCTCGAGGGCGGCGAGTGAAAGCTTGTCGATCCGCAGCGCGCGGTGCAGCGGATGGCGTCGGAGCTTCTCGACGAGGTCCGCGCGACCGGCGACGATGCCCGCCTGCGGGCCGCCGAGCAGCTTGTCGCCGCTGAAGCACACGAGGTCGGCGCCGGCGGCGAGCGAGGCGCGAACCGTCGGCTCGTCGAACACGTCGAGCAGCGCCCCGGAGCCGAGATCGTCGAGGAGCGGAATGTCGTGCGCGCGCGCGGCCGCGACGACCTCCTCGAGCGGGGGCAGCTCCGTGAAGCCCACGACGCGGAAGTTCGACTGGTGCACGCGCAGGACGAGTGCCGTCTCCGGCCGCGCCGACTGCTCGTAGTCGGCAGCGCGCGTCCGGTTCGTCGTCCCGACCTCGACGAGCGTGGCCCCGGAACGCGCGAGCACGTCCGGGATGCGGAACCCGTCGCCGATCTCGATCAGCTCGCCGCGGGACACGAGTACCTCGCGACCCTCCGCGAGCGCCGCGAGCGCGAGCAGCATGGCGCCCGCGTTGTTGTTGACGACGATCGCGCTCTCCGCGTCGGTCAGGCGGCCGAAGATGCCGGCGACGTGATCCTGACGCGAGCCGCGCTCGCCGGCGGCGAGGTCGTATTCCAGATTCGAGTAGCCGCGGGCGGTCTCTGCGATGCGGTCCAGGGCGGCCGCGGCGAGCGGCGCGCGTCCGAGATTCGTATGCACGATCACGCCGGTCGCGTTGAGGACGCGCCGGAACGCCGGACGGCGGGCCGATGCGAGCTCCGAGGCGAACGCCGCGCCGAGATCGCCGGGATCGCGGCCTGCGCGGATCTGCTCGCGCGCGCGGTCGATCACCGAGCGAGCGGCCGCAACGGCGAGGGGGTCGCTCGAGACCCGCGCGAGCTCGTCCACCGACGGCAGGTCCCTGAGCTCCACGCTCCTATTGTGCGTCTTCCTTGAAGGGCGCCTCGGGGTGGTCGGCGCAGCGCCGGTCGTAGCACTCGAGCACGAGGCGCACGGCCTCGTCGGGATCGTCCGTGACGTGCAGGAGCTCGATGTCCTCGGGCGAGATCATCCCGTCGTGCAGCAGCGAGCCGCGGATCCACTCGACCATCGGCTGCCAGTAGACGGAGTCGTAGAGGACGACCGGAAAGTGGCGGATCTTGCCGGTCTGGATCAGCGTCAGCGACTCGAAGAGCTCGTCGAGCGTGCCGAAGCCGCCGGGGAAGATGACGAAACCCTCGGCCGGCCGCACGAAGCACACCTTCCGCGCGTAGAAGTGGTCGAACGTGTACTCGATGTCGAGGTACGGGTTCGCGTGCTGCTCGTGCGGGAGCTCGATGTTGAAGCCGACCGAGAGGCCGCCGCCCTCCTGCGCGCCGCGGTTCGCGCCC
>JAICTB010000137.1 GCA_025936595.1 Thermoleophilia bacterium
CGGTGGTTGCCGTCGGTGAACACCACCTGCTTCACATGCTTCGTCGAGTCGCCGACGACGAGGAGCCGGTCGTTCTTCAAGGCGCAGACGCGTGACGGCGGCTCGAGCCAGGTGACGGTGGGGCCGTTCACGACCGTCAGCTTCGACAGCTTGAAGTTCGTGTTCGGGTAGAGGTCGTTCCCGACCGTGTTGATGTTCTTCGCCTCCTGGTAGTCGGAGGCCTCGACGATCGCATTCGTCTTACCTGCCTTGAACGCCGGTGCCGCCTGCGGGATCCCGAAGAGGACGAGGCCGCTCGCCGGGTCGTAGGCGGAGGCGCCGACGAGCGAGTTCGAGTAGTTGATGACGAGCGAGAGGGGATCGACTCCGGCCTGGTTGTCGACCGCCTGCGCGACGATCAGCGGGCGCCCCGCGGTGATGCGCGTCGTCAGCACGCGTACGGCCGGCGGCGTCAGGTCGTCGACCCACGCGTTCAGGAGGTACTTGCCCTTCTGCGACTTGTTGGTGAAGGGGTCGGCGCGGGAGTCGACGGCGACGTAGAACCGCTGCAGCCGGGGGAACTGCACGCCCGCAGCGCCGACGTCGACGTTCAGGTCGAAGGTGAGCGCGTTCACGTCCGTGGGGATGCCCGCGTAGCCCTGCACGTCGTTCTCGTCCTTCGAGCCGAGCACGAACGGGTCGATCAACGCACCAGGCCCGGCCGCGAGCACCGAGACGCCGAGGTTGACGATCGGCTGGTTCACGTCGGTGTAGTAGAGGTGCTCGGAGCCGTCCTCGTTCATGGTGGTGCCGGTGTAGTTCGGCGGCGGGCCGAACGGCTCGAGCGGGCAGCAGTACACGGAGACGCGGCTCGGGCCGGACGCGGTGTCGCCGGTCTGGAGCTTCGCGAGTTTCGTCGCCGGAACGTCCCGCAACGCCGGGCGCTCGACGAGGAACTCGTAGGGCGCGCGGCGGCTGACGCCGTTCCCGGTGAGGACGACGAAGCCGTAGTTCTCGCCTGTCGCGGCGCTCGCAGCCGCCCGTACGGTGACGGGTATCGCGACGTCTCCGCCCGGCACGATCGTGACGGTGCCCGGGACGTCGATCGTGACGCCGTTCGTCTGGGCCTGTGCCGCGAGCGAGACGGTCCAGTTACCCGCGCCGCCGCCGGCGTCGGTCGCGGTGAGGAGCATCGAGGCGACCTGCGCGCCGGTCGAGACGTCGATCTTCTGGAACGAGAGCGACTGCGGGTCCGTGAACACCTTCGGGTTGTCAGCCGCGTCGACGTCCGCGAGGCCGGAGCCCTCGAGCAGCACGGGCGCCTCCTGCGTGCGCGCCGTGTCGCCCCACGCCGGGCCGGCCGTCGACATGAGCGCCGACTTGACGTTCCAGGCGGTCCAGCCCGGATGCCGCTGCAGCAGGAGCGCGGCCGCGCCCGCGACGTGCGGCGTCGCCATCGAGGTGCCCGCGAACACCGAGAACGTCTCGCCCGTCGTCGCGGGCGGCGTCGAGGAGAGGACGTCGAGACCCGGCGCCGAGATGTCGGGCTTCAGCAGATGGCCGAAGTCGGTCGGGCCGGCGGAGGAGAAGCTCGTGATCACGCCGCTGCGCCCCGTCTGGATCTCCTGGATGTTGCCCGAGACGCGGATCTTCGCCTGGCCGCCGTTCGCTGCGAGGTAGCCCCGCAGGTGCTGCCCGTCGAGGTCGGAGATCATCGCGGCCGGGATCGGGAGCCGGATCGGGATCGCGTTCGCCTCGCCGAAGCGGTTGTCCACGAGGATGATCCCGATCGCGCCGGCGACCTGCGCGCGCTGCGCCTTCGAGAGGAACGTGCAGACGCCGCGCGAGACGAGCAGGATCTTCCCGGCCGCCGACCCCTTCGGGATCGCGCCGACGCCGGTGTTCGGGTCGGCCGCCGAGCCGCAGAGGTGCGACTCGAGCGGGTGCCCGTCCGTGCCGAGGATGCTGGAGACGTCGACGACGGTCTGGTCGAGTGTCGACCAGCCGGCGGGGAGCTTCGCGCCGCCCGCGCCCTGCACCGGGATCGCGCCGAGCGACGGCGGGCCGCCGACGACGGAGAGCGCCGGCGCGAACACGTGCGAGTTCGACGTCGCGGCGACCGAGATCGCGTCGGGCGCGCTGCCCGGCGAGCCCGCTGTGCCGAGGCCGTAGTCCTCGCGGTCGTTCCCGGCGGCGATCACCGGCACGACGCCCGCGAGCGCGGTGTTGTGGATCGCCTCGTACATCGCGTCGTTCGCCGGCTCCGTCTGCGGGCCGCCGCCCGAGAAGTTGATGACGTTCATGCCGTCCTTGACCGCGGCCTCGAACGCCTCGACGATCTCCGGCGTGTTCGCCTCGTGGCCGAGCGGCGTCGGCTCGGTGAAGACGCGGTAGTTGCCGATCCACGCCTTGGGCGCGACGCCCGAGAGGCCGGTGGTCGCCGGGTGGTCCGGCCCGGCGGGCGCATTCGTGCCCTCGTCGCCCGCTGCGATGCCGGAGACGTGGGTGCCGTGCGGCTCGGTCTTGTCGAATGCCTTGTTGCTCGATCTGTCGCGCACCGGGCCCGGGAACGACTTGGCGACGATCACCTTCGGCGTCGTCAGCTTCGTGTCGCCCTTCGGGAACCCGGCCGGGTACGAGAAGCCGGCGGGGTTCAGGAACGGGCTGGAGGAATCGACGCCGGTGTCGACGACGCCGATCTTCATGCCCTCGCCCTTCTCGCCGGTCGCGGCCTCGAGATCGGTCGCGTGGATCACGGACGGCCCGCGGTCCATCGTGGCGAAGTAGCCGAGGCTCGGATAGAGCTTGTCGACCGTGCGCACGCGAAGGAGCTTGGGCAGCGACCGCCCGGGGAGCTCGACCGCGAAGCCGTCGAGCAGGATCGAGTAGCGCTCCTGGATCCGCGCCTGCGGGATCGCGGCGCGCACCTGCGCGGCCGCGGCGGTCTGGAGCCGGGCGAGCTTTGCCAGGTACGCCTTTGCGGATGCGCTGTGGACGTCCAGGCGGTGCGCCCTCGACGCGGTGGAGAGCGTGCGGTCGGCGCTCCAGGCGGCGAGCGGCGGGGCCGAGAGCCGCACGATCACGCGCGTCAGGCCGCGCGCGTGCCCGGCGGGGATCTGGATGTTCCCGGCGCGGACCCGCGGCAGGGAAGCCTCGCTCGTCGCGCGACGGATCGGGGTGATCGCCGCGGACGCTGACGTCGCCGCGATGAGCCCGAATGCCGCGGTCAGCATCAATGGGCGACGCAAGGTTCCGCAGCGTAGCCCAAGACGGTTAGAGTCGCCGACGATGTTCGAGGGGAAGAAGGCGCTGGTACTCGGCGTGGCCAACAAGCGCTCGATCGCCTGGGCGATCGCCAAGCGCCTCGCGGACGGCGGCGCCGAGCTCGCGTTCACCTTCCAGGGCGAGCGCATCGAGAAGAACGTGCGCGACCTCGCCGGGTCGGTGTCGAGCCCACTCGTCACGGAGCTCGACGTCCGGGACGACGCCGCGATCGAGCGCGTCTTCTCGGAGGTCGGGGGTGTGTTCGGTGGGAGGCTCGACATACTCGTGCACTCGGTTGCGTTCGCTGCAGCCGAAGACCTCGAAGGCCGCTTCACCGATACGCCGCGCGAGCGGTTTTGGATGGCGCTCGACGTCAGCGCCTATTCGCTCGTCGCGACGGCGCGCGCGGCCGAGCCGCTGATGGCCGCCGCGGGCGGCGGCTCGATCCTGACGATGACCTACGTCGGCGGTGAGCGCGCCGTCCCGCACTACAACGTGATGGGCGTCGCGAAGGCGACCCTCGACTCATCGGTCAAGTACCTCGCCTGGGACCTCGGCGAGAAGAACATCCGCGTGAACGCGATCTCGGCCGGCCCGGTGCGCACGCTCGCCGCCCGCTCGATCGCCGGGTTCCCGACGATGGAGTCGATCGTCGAGGAACGCTCGCCGCTCCATCGCCATGTCGACGCTGACGATGTCGGCGCGGCCGCCGCGTACCTGCTCGGCGACGGCGCGCGCAACGTGACCGGGACGACGCTGTACGTCGACTCCGGCTATCACGCGATGGGTATGTAGAGGTCTGCAACATCGGTCCGGAAGGCCTCTACTGATGCGGTTTCTGAACGGCTTGGATGCTCATTCCCTCTCCGTGATTGCTCCTCCCATCGCGGTCCACTCGTCCCGCTGACTTCGGGGTCGATGTGCAACGGCGTGTTGTCCGGGTGGTGGCAGGCGTGATCCACCGGAACGGCCGCGGCACGTGATCCTCGTCGATGGCCGTTGAGGGCTTCCGGCGGGCCGCGCCGCTGGGCGAGTGTGCGGAGTGTCGCCTGAAGGCCGTGAGCAGGTTGCTCCGGCGTTCGCGGCGCTCGAACAGCACTAAGCTCGGGCGCCATGGACATCCCTGAGATCCACTACGCGCGGAGCGGCGACGTGGCGATCGCGTATCAGGTCGTGGGCGAGGGGACGTTCGACCTCGTTTTTGTCCCGACGTTCGCGAACCTTGTCTTTCCCTGGCTCAATCCGGAATGGAAAGCCTTTTACGACCGCCTCGCGTCATTCACGCGCCTGATCATGCTCGACAAGCGCGGAACTGGTCTCTCGGACCGCCCACGCGACCTGGGAAGCCTCGAGGCGCGTATGGACGATATTCGTGCGGTTCTCGACGCGATCGGAGCGGAACGGGTGGTGCTTGTCGGGGCGGGCGGCGGTGGCCAGCCGTGTGCGATGTTCGCGGCGACGTATCCGGAACGCACGAGGGCGCTCGTGCTCGTCAACACACCCGCGCGCGCGGTGAGGACGGAGGATTATCCGTATGGCCTCGGACCGGACGCGTGGCGGGAGCAGCTCCGGGAGGTTCGTCAGCGCTGGGGAGAGCGTGATTACTTCGAGCAGCAGGCTCGCCTGGCCAATCCGAGCGCAGACGACGAGTTCGTCGATTGGTTCGTGACCTGCCAACGGTTCAATGCAAGCCCGGGCGCGGCCTTGAACTTCTACCGTGTCTTGGGAGAGACCGATCTTCGAGATGTGTTCGCGAGCGTCAGCGTGCCGACCCTGGTGCTCCACGGCCCGGCGCAGCGTGACGAGATGCTCGACGTCGCTCGCCGCGTCCCGAACGCCCGATCAGTCGCGTTGCCTGCGGACACGCTTATCGAGACGTTCGGGGACATCGTGCGTGAGACCAGGGCATTCGTGGAAGGTGCGCAGCCCGATCGAATCCCCGACTCGATCCTCGCGACGGTTCTGTTCACGGACCTCGTCGGTTCCACGCAGCGAGCAGCCGCGCTCGGCGACCGGGCATGGCGAGAACTGCTCACCCGGCATTACGAGGATGTGCGACGAGACCTTGCCCGCTTTCGCGGGGAGGAGGTTGACTCCGCGGGCGACGGATTCTTCTGCCGCTTCGACGGTCCTGCGCGAGCGATGGCGTGTGCGCGGGCGATCGTGAGCCGTGCGAAGGAGCTCGATCTCGGCGTCCGCGCTGGAATCCACACGGGCGAATGCGAGGTCGTGGGGGAAAAGCTTGCAGGGATCTCGGTTGTTACCGGCGCACGCGTCGCAGCGCTCGCCGACTCTGGCGAGGTGTTGGTCTCCCAGACCGTGAAGGATCTCGTCGCCGGTTCCGGCTTCGATTTCGTCGATCGCGGAGAGCACGAGCTCAAGGGCGTTCCGGGTACCTGGCGCATTTACGCCTTCGCCGAAGCCTGAGGAGGGTCGGACCTCGTCGGCGCCAGCGCGACACCGCAGCTCGGGGGCCGGCCTGCGCCAGGGCTCCGCAGACGCCTGACCCAGGGGAGGACTCCTCAGTGAGCGAACCGAGCCTCAATCGCGGCCGCGGCCCTCTGTACCTCGCGTGGTGTGAGGAGCGAAAATCCGCCCGATCCGTGTACTTCGTTCTAGCGGCCGTTCTCACGGAAGCAGACGCACTCGTACTCTTCAAACGGTTTGCGGTCGTTCGTTAGGAGCCACACGCGAGCCTCGTTGCCCGAGATGCGGAGACCGACGACGGTTGCCATTCCAGCGGGCCAACCCCCGCCCTCGAGAACAGCTTGTTCCGGCGTCTCGTATCCGTTGGATGCCATGGGCAAAGGGTAACCGCGCTCGTTTGCGCGAGACCGTATGGAGTGCCGGCGCCTCGCTACGTAAGTTGGCGCGGGTTGCCGTCGCGGTGGTCGCGGCGGTAGAGCCGCAATTACGAGGAGGCGCCGGATGTCTGAAGGTAGCTGGGTCGGGCTTGATGTGCACGC
>JAICTB010000205.1 GCA_025936595.1 Thermoleophilia bacterium
CCGGTGAACGAGCCCTTGGCGTGCGCAGCACCCTTGGGCTTCGGCACCGCTGCGCTCGTGGACATCGTTGCGGCGATCTTGTGCGTCGTCCTTGCCGACCCCGCGGCGAGCGCGACGACGGCGAGCGAGGCGACGGCGCCGGCGAGCAGCGCCAACATCAACTTCTTCACGACCGAGCCTCCCTTTCGATGACGTTCTCGTCAGCTCTTCGTCGGAAGAGGCAGGTCGGTTTGGGCCACGACCCTTGGTCAGACCAAGCTCGGCAATTCAGCAACGACTCGTCCACAGGACGGAGCCATGCGCCTTGCCGTCCGCCCGCTCGCCCGTAGGACATGGCTCCCCGAGACCCGTCCCGTGGTCAGACCACGTCGAGACCACGCCGAGCTGCCGTCACCGATTGAGCTCGGCGAGGCGGCGGGCGACGCGGGCCGCCGCCCGCGCGAGCTCCCCTGCGGCTTCCGCGTCGCCCGCGACCGAGCTCTGCAGCCGGCCGCGCACGCGCTCGGCCAGAGCCGCTATCTCGTCGGCGCACGCGGCGATCTCCTCCGGGACGGCGATGATGCGCGCCCGCGTCTCTGCGTTCCGGTCGGCCATGAACGCGATGTAGGCGTCCGAGTCCTCGTCCGCGAGCTCGGAGAGCCGCGACCACAGCGCCTTCGCGCGCACGACCGACGGCTCGTCGTCCGCAAAACGTCCCGCCAGCTCGACGAGCGCCGCGGCGAGCGCCGCCGTCAGCGCCGTCGCGACGCCGCTCGCCGGTGCGGGCGTGCGCTCCCCGAGCGCCGCCAGCAGGTCACCGACTCGTTGCTCGCTCAGCGTCAAAGCGGTAGAACGCCGCCTCCGACGGCGGCAGCGGCGTGTTGCCGCGGATCAGATCCGCGGCCTTCTCGGCGACCATCATCACCGGCGCGTAGATGTTGCCGTTCGTCACGTACGGGAGGACGCTCGCGTCGACGACGCGCAACCCGTCGACACCGTAGACCCGCATCGAAGCCGGATCGACGACGCTCCCCATCGCACACGTGCACGAGGGATGCAGCGCGGTCTCGGCGTCGCGCGCGACCCAGTCCAGGATCTCGTCGTCCGTCTCCACCGCATCACCCGGCGAAAGCTCGCCGCCGTTGAACGGGTCAAACGCCGGCTGCGCGAGAATCGCGCGCGCCGCACGAACGCACTCGATCCACTCGCGGCGGTCCTGCTCCGTCGAGAGATAGTTGAACCGCAGCGCGGGGTGAACCCGCGGATCGGTGGACGTGATCTTCACCGAGCCGCGCGCGTCTGAGTACATCGGCCCGACGTGCAACTGGTAGCCGTGCCCCTGCGGCGCCGTGCCGTCGTAGCGCACCGCGATCGGCAGGAAGTGGAACATCACGTTCGGGTAGGCGACGTCGTCGTTCGAGCGGATGAAGCCGCCTGCTTCGAAGTGGTTCGTGGCACCCGGCCCCGACTTGAAGAGCAGCCACTTGAGCCCGACGAGCGGCCGGTTGCGCCATTTGTACGCGGGCGCGACCGTCACCGGCAGCTTCGACGAGCACTGCACGTACACCTCGAGATGATCCTGCAAATTCTCGCCGACACCCGGTAGGTCGTGCACCACGCTGACGCCGAGCGCCTCGAGCTCCGCGGCATTGCCGACACCCGAGAGCTGGAGGAGCTGCGGCGAGTTGATCGCGCCGCCGCAGAGGATCACCTCGCCCGCGCGGATCGTCTCGCCGCCGGCCTGCACCCCGACCGCGCGCGTGCCGTCGAAGACGACGCGGTCGACGAACGTGCGCGTGCGCACCTCGAGGTTCGGGCGCGACATTGCGGGATGCAGATAGGCGCGCGCCGCGCTCCAGCGGCGCCCACCCGAGATGTTGCGGTCGAACTTCGCGAAGCCCTCCTGCCGGTACCCGTTGACGTCGCCCGTCAGAGAATGGCCGGCCTGCTGCACCGCCTCGAAGAACGCGTCGAAGAGCGGCCCCGTCGCCGGGCCGCGCTCGAGCCGCAGCGGCCCCTCGCCCCCGCGCCAGTCGTCCGCGCCTGCGAGGCAGTTCTCCATCCGCTTGAAGTACGGCAGCACGTGCGCGTAGTCCCACTGCTCGAGCCCCCACCGCTCATAGTCGAGCGGGTTGCCGCGCTGGAAGATCATCCCGTTGATCGAGCTCGACCCGCCGAGCACCTTCCCGCGCGCGTGGTAGATCCGCCGCCCGTTCATGAACCGCTCCGGCTCCGACTCGTACTTCCAGTCGTAGAACCGGTTGCCGATCGGGAAGGAGAGCGCGGCCGGCATGTGGATGTACAGGTCCCACCACGAGTCGGGCCGGCCCGCCTCGAGCACGAGCACGCGCGTCGTGGGATCCTCCGTCAGCCGCGCGGCGAGCGCGCAACCCGCCGATCCCCCGCCGACGATCACATAGTCGAGGCTCATCCGACGACGACGGTCTGCAACTCGGTGAACGACTCCATCGGACCGGTGCCGCCGACGCGGCCGATGCCGCTCGCGGTCCCCGCCCGGCCGCCGAATGGAAGGTGCGCCTCCCAGTAGTTCGACGAGTCGTTGACGTTCACCCACCCGGTGCGCACCTCGTCGGCGAATCGCAGGCCCTGCGCGAGATCGCGTGTGAAGATCGCGGACAGCAGCCCGTAGGGCGACGCGTTCGTCAGCTCGATCGCCTGCGCGAGCGAGTCGATCGCGACGATGGGAGCAACCGGCCCGAACGTCTCCTCCTGCGCGACGAGCGCGTCGGCCGGCACGGCATCAAGCACGGTCGGCTGCCAGTAGAGATCCGTCGGGAAGCCTTCGGCGCGCGCGCCGCCGTGGATCAGCTGGGCGCCGCGCTCGAGCGCGTCGCGCACGTGCTCGTCCATCTTCTCGGCGACGCCCGCGTTGTTCAGCGGCCCCATCGTCGTCCCGTCGGCGAAGGGATCGCCGAGCACGACGCGCTCGGCGACCAGCATCGCAAGCCGCGCGACGAACTCGTCGCGCACGTCGCGATGCACGAGCAGCCGTTCCCCGGCTGTGCAGCTCTGCCCCGCGCAGAGGTAGCAGGCGGTGACCGCCGCCTCCGCGGCGAGCCCGAGGTCGGCGTCGTCCATCACGACGACAGGCCCGTTGCCGCCGAGCTCGAGCACCGCCGCCTTGCCGGCCGCGGCCCCGGCGACCTTGCGGCCGGTCTCGGTCGAGCCGATGAATCCGACCCCGTGGGTCCCGGGGTTGCGCGCGATCTCGTCGCCGACGACCGAGCCCGGGCCGGTGACGAGGTTGAACACCCCCGGCGGGAGGTCGGCCGCGGCAACGCATTCCGCAAGCGCGGCGGCGGCGACCGCGGTCGTCGACGCGGGCGTCCACACCACGGTGTTCCCGGAGGCGAGCGCCGGAGCGATCAGCTCGGCCGGCATCGTGTACGGCCAGTTCCAGGGCGTGATCACGCCGATCACTCCACGCGGCCTGCGCACGAGCAGCACGCGCTTACCGGGCGTGAACGAGTTCGCGAGGCGGCCTTCGAGGCGCTTGCCGTCCTCGGCCGCATTGCGCCAGTAGGCGACAAGCTCCTCGACCTCGTCGCGCGACTCGTGTAGCGGCTTGCCCTGGTCGAGCGTCAACGTGTGCGCGAGTGCGTCGCGGCGTTTCTCGACCTCGTCCGCAACGCGGTGCATGAGTGCCGCACGCTCGAACGCGGTCGTGCGCGACCACGCACCGGCTGCGTTGTTGGCCGCCGCGATCGCACGCTGCGCATCCTCCCGCGCGCCCTGCGGCACCTCGGCGATCGCCTCGCCCGTGGCGGGGGACTCGGCCGTGAACGTCTCGCCGCTCTGCGCCGAACCCCACGCCCCGTCCACGAACATCTCAGTCACCGAGCTCGCTGCGCCTTCGGTCGACGTAGGCCTTCAGCTCGTCCTTCAGATCCTGCTCCATCGCCGGCTCCTGATACTCGTCGAGCGTCTTGCGCCAGACATCCGACGCGCGCGCCGCCGCGTCGTTGCCGCCGTTCCTCATCCAGCGCTCGTAGTTCTCTGTCGAGGAGAGCAGCGGGCGGTAGAAGCACTCGCGGAAACGCTCGAGCGTGTGCGCCGCGCCGAGGAAGTGGCCGCCCTGGCCTACCTCCTGGTGTGCGCCGTAGGCGAGCGTCTCCTCGTTGATCTGCAGCGGCTCGAACACGTGGTGGAGCATGCGCAGCATCTCGACGTCGACGATGAACTTCTCGTAACAGGAGACGAGGCCCGATTCGAGCCAGCCCGCCGAGTGCATGACGAAGTTGGTGCCGGCGAGGAATGTCGGCCACATCGTCATCGCCGCCTCG
>JAICTB010000203.1 GCA_025936595.1 Thermoleophilia bacterium
AGAGAACGTCGAGCGGGTCGCGGATGTACCGGTTCCAGTCGCCCAGGAGCAGCTTGCGCAGGTTCATCCTTGCGAGACTCCCCTCGCTAACAGCGCCGTAACCCGCCCTCTTTACACTCCAGCAAGTGTCCGAGGAGACAACCGACGTCGCCGCGCTCTTCGCACGGCTGAAGGAGGAGATTCGCGCTGCCGGCCCGCGCGGCTCGGACGTCACGCCGGCGCAGGTGCGCCTCTCCGTGCGCGACCAGGCGGAGCGCCTCTGGCCGATCTCGGCCGAGCGGCCGATCGCCGGCAAGGGAGGCCCGGTCAAGAGCGTGCTGCGCCGGCTGATGCGCTGGTACGTCGAGCCGGCATTCGCCGACCAGCGCGCATTCAACGACGCGGTGCTGAAGCTGATCGACGACCTCGACGAGCGCATCCAGCGGCTCGAATCGAGATGAGGGTCGCCGTCTGCGCTCCGCAGGTCCCGTTCGTGCGGGGCGGGGCGGAGCTGATGGCGGACGATCTCGTCGCCGCGCTGCGTGCCCGTGGGCACGAAGCGGAGCTCGTGACGATGCCGTTCAAGTGGTACCCGGGAACGCGCGTGCTCGACCAGGCGTTCCTCTGGCGACTCGTCGACCTGACCGAGTCCGACGGCCGGCCGATCGATCGCGTGATCGCGACCAAGTTCCCCGCCTACTGTGTCCGCCACCCGAACAAGGTCGCGTGGGTGCTGCATCAGTTCCGCCAGGCGTACGACTACGACCGCACCGAGCTGGGGCAGTTCTCCGAGTCACCGGAGGATCGCGCCACGCGTCGCTCGATCGAGCGGCTCGATGCGGTTGCGCTCGGCGAGGCGCGCCGCGTCTTCGCGACGTCGCGCAACGTCGCCGACCGCCTCCAGTGCTTCAACGGAATCGACGCGGAGCTCCTGCCGCACCCGCCGCAGGCACTCGCCTACCGCACAGGCGATTCGGAAGGGTTCGTCCTCTCCGTCAACCGCCTCGACCGCGCCAAGCGCATCGACCTGTTGATCGAGGCCGCACAGCGCGAGAGCAGCCTGCGCGTCGTGATCACCGGCGAGGGCCCCGACCGCGAGCGGCTCGAGGGGCTCGCGCGCGGGCTGAACGGCCGGGTGCAGTTCGCAGGACGCGTCGACCACGAGCGCCTCGCGGACCTCTATGCGCGCTGCCTCGCCGTCTATTACGCGCCGGTCGACGAGGACTTCGGGATGGTCCCCTACGAGGCGTTCCTCTCCGGCAAGCCCGTCGTCACGACGACCGATGCGGGCGGCCCGCTCGAGATCGTGCACGACCGCGAGACGGGCGTCGTCGTCGCGCCCGAGGCGGCGGAGATCGCACGCGCCTGCGCGTATCTCGGCGCCCACGCCGGCGAGGCGGAGGCGTGGGGGCGTGCCGGCCGCGCAGTCGCCGAGCGCGTCACCTGGGACGCCTGCGTGGACGCTCTCCTGTCGTGAAGGTCGCGTACTACTCCCCGCTGCCCCCGTCGCACTCCGGCATCGCCGACTACTCGGCGCTGCTCCTGCCCGCGCTGCGCAAGCACGTCGACGTGGTCGTCGCCGAGCAGGGGAAGCGGCCGCCGGCCGCAGACGTCGCGCTCTATCACGTCGGCAACGATCCGGATGCGCACGGCTGGATCGTCGACGCCCTGCGCGAGCGGCCGGGCGTCGTCGTCCTGCACGAGTACGTCCTCCACCACCTGATCGCCGGCATCACGATCGGGCGGGGCAACGGCCGCGCCTATCTCGAGGCGATGGAACGCGAGCTCGGTGTCGCCGGACGGTTGCTCGGGCTCGGCGTGCTGGACAACCTGCTGCCGCTCCTCTGGGAGACGCAGCCCGAGCGCTTCCCGCTCGCGGGAACCGTGCTCGACAATGCGCGTGGGCTGATCGTCCACTCGCACTACGTGGGCGAGCGAGCCCGCGCTGCAGGATACGACAGCCCGCTCTGGCGGATCCCGCACCCCGCGTGGCCGATGCGCGACGTGGTCCCGGCGCCGGATGTCTCCGGCGCGCCGCTCGTCGGCTGCTTCGGCTACCTGAACATGAACAAGCGCATCCCGGAGCTGCTCGAGGCGTTCGCGTCGTTCCGGCGCGAGCGGCCGGACGCGCGGCTGCTCCTCGCCGGCGGCGTCGGCGAGCGATTCGACATCGAGCGGCGGCTCGAGCGGCTCGGGCTGACCGACGGCGTGCAGCGCCTGGACTACGTGCCCGAGGAGCGGCTGTGGTCGCTCATGGCCGCCTGCGACGTGCTCGTCAACCTGCGCTACCCGACGATGGGCGAGACCTCGGGCTCGGTGATCCGTGCGCTCTCGCTCGGGAAGGCGCTCGTCGTGTCGGACGTCGGCTGGTTCGCCGAGCTTCCCGACGACGTGGTGCTGAAGGTCCCCGTCGACGAGTTCGAGGTCCAGACGCTCACCGTCGCGCTCGGCTTCGGCGCCGAGCATGCCGGCGCGCTCGGAGGCGCGGCGCGTGCATACGTCGGGCGGGAGCACGCGCTCGACCGGGTCGCCGCCGACTACGCGGCTGCGCTCGAGACCGCCGCCGGCGCCGGCGCGGTCGACGACGCCGTGCTCTACCGGATCGCGGAAGCCGCAGCGGAGGTCGGCATCGACGATGCGGCCGCGCTCGCACGGGCGGCGCGCGAGTCCGGGATCGTCACGTGAGAGAGGGCTCGCTCCGCGCCCTTCCCGCCTGGGCCTGGCTCGCCGCGATCGTCGTCGCCTCGGCCGCGCTGCGCATGGCTCTCGCCGGCCGCACGCTTTCGCCGTGGATCATGGTCGACGAGCTCATCTACTCGGAGCTCGCCAAGTCGTTCGCGTCGAGCGGGCAGTTCCTCGTGCGCGACGTGCCGAGCACCGGTTACGGCTTCGTCTACCCGGTGCTGATCGCGCCCGCGTTCGGGCTCTTCGCCTCGGTCCCGTCCGCCTACCACGCTGCGAAGCTGATCAACGCGGCCGTCATGTCGCTCACCGCCATCCCCGTGTACTTCCTGGCGCGCCGGCTGCTCACGCCCGGGCTCGCCCTCGCTGCTGCCGCGCTCAGCGTGCTCGTGCCGTCGATGCTCTACACGGGCACGTTGATGACGGAGAACGCGTTCTACCCGCTCTTCGCGCTCGCGATGCTCGTGCTCCAGCTCATGCTCGAGCGTCCGACGGCGACCCGGCAGGTGCTGCTCCTCGGGGTGTGCGCGCTCTGCTTCGCGACACGGGCGCAGGCGGTTGCGCTGTTCGGCGCCGCGCTCGTCGCTCCGGTTCTGCACGGCCTGGTCGAGCGCGACCTCGGCGCGCGGCTGCGGCGCTACGGCGTGCTCTACGGCATCACGGCCGCCGGCGTCGTGCTCGCGCTCGCGGCGACGCTTGCGCGCGGTCGCTCGCCGCTGACGCTCCTCGGCGCCTACCGCGCGGCGACCGGGAAGGGCTACTCGGCCGCCGACGTCGGGCACTACCTGCTCTGGCACATCGCCGAGCTCGACCTGTACCTCGGCGTGATCGGGCTCGCGGCGCTCGTCGCAATCTGGCTCGCACCGCGTGGGCTCGAACCGGGAGCGCGGGCGTTCGCGGCGATGTCGCTGCCCGTGCTCGTGCTGCTCGTCGCGGAGGTTGCCGTGTTCGCCTCGCGCGAGTCGTTCCGCATAGAGGAGCGCAACGACTTCTACGTCGCGCCGCTCGCGGTGATCGCGACGCTCGGTCTGCTTCGCGACGACGTCGTCCCATCGTCGCGACGCGTGCGCGTCGCGGCCGGCCTCGTCGCCGGGGTGCTGCCGGTGGCGATCCCGTTCGCGCGCTTCGTGAACACCTCGGCGATCTCGGACACGCTCGGCCTGCTGCCCTGGTGGTGGCTGCAGGATCAGGGCATTCATTTCGGGCCGCTCCGGTATGTCGCGCTCGCGGCCGGCCTTGCGATCGGCGCGGCATTCGTGGCCGTGCCGCGACGCTACGCGGCAGTCTTCCCGCTGGTCGTGCTCGTCTACTTCGTGCTCAGCTCGGCGGTTGCGGAGAACGGCCGTCACGGGATCCGGCAGGCGTCGGCGGGAGCACTCTTCGCCGGCATCCGGGTGGCGCATCCCGACTGGATCGACCGCGCGGTCGGCCGCGATGCCGACGTCTCCTTTTTCTGGCACTACACCGGCGAGACACGGCCGCTCTGGAACAACGAGTTCTTCAGCCGCAGCGTCCACACCGTCTACACGCTCGACGGGCCGGACCCGGCCGACGGCGGTCTTCCCGAGACGCCGTTGCACGACCGCTCGAACGGCAAGCTCGTCACGGACGCGGGTGCGGCGCCTCGCGTGCGCTACGCGGTCTCCTACGTCGACATCGCCGGCACACCGCTCGCGCGCGACGCCCAGATC
>JAICTB010000173.1 GCA_025936595.1 Thermoleophilia bacterium
TAGTGGAGGCGGCGGGAATCGAACCCGCGTCCGCGGACGCACCGGATTGAGCGTCTACAAGCATAGGCCGCCGTTTGATTTCGCCCGCCGGCCGGTTGGCGACCGACCTACCGTCGAGCTAGCCCTCCTGAAGTCTCGCGCCGCCGACGAGTGGCTCTTCTTTGGCGCAAAGCCCGCTTGTTGATGCCGCTCCCGGGACGCGGGCTTGCCCGGGGCGACACGCTAGCTAGTCCTGAGACTAGGCAGCGAGTGCGAGGTTGTTTTCCGCACTTGCATTGTTTCCGGTGGTTTTACGAGGCCGACCGGATACCTCGGCTTGCAGCTCAACCGGAGAGCCGACCACGTCGAAGCCATGGCGCCCCCGTATGTTCGTTCGCCGCATTCTAGCTGCAACCGGCTAGTTTCGGAACTTCAGCGCCCGCTCCATCTGGCGCTTCGCGTCGCGCTCGACGAGATCTCTGCGCTTGTCGCGCTGCTCCTTGCCGCGGGCGACCGCGAGCTCGATCTTCACGCGCGAATCCTTGAAGTACAGGCGCGTCGGCACGATCGTCAACCCCTTCTCGCGCACCTGGCCGTAAAGGGAGTCGATCTGGCGGCGGTGGAGCAGGAGCTTCCGCGCCCGCATCGGCTCGTGGTTCGCGCGGTTGCCCTGGTCGTAGGTCGAGATCTCGAGGCCGTTCAGCCACGCCTCGCCGTCGCGGATGTCGGCGTAGGCCTGGGCGAGCGTCGCCCGGCCCTCGCGCAGCGACTTCACCTCGGTGCCGGTCAACACGAGACCTGCCTCGAACCGCTCGAGGAGGTGGTAGTCGTGCCGCGCGCGGCGGTTTTCTGCAATCAGCTTCTCGGCCACGCGCAGGAGGGTAACCCGTGGAAGCACTAGGGTCGATTCCGGGTGATGCCGGATAGCCGCGGGGACGGCGCACCGGCAACCTGGAACCCATGGAACACACAGCAGACATCTCAGGCATCAAGCGCCTCGAGCGCGCCTCGCACGGCCGCATGATCGCGGGCGTGTGCGGCGGGCTCGGGCGGTACTTCAACCTCAGTCCCACGTTCTACCGGCTCGGCTTCGTCGTGCTCACGCTCGTCGGCGGCGCGGGGATCCTCGTCTACCTCGCGGCCGTGCTCGTCATCCCGGCCGAGGACAAGGAGGAGTCGATCGCGGCCGAGGCGCTTGCCGAGCGTCGCGACAAGCCGTGGCCGCTGATCGGGCTCGGGCTCGTCGGCGCGGCACTCGCCGTCCTGCTCGCCCGCGCAACGCTCTGGCCCGTCACCGGCGGCGGCTGGTTCGTCATCCTGCTCCTCGGCCTCGGCGTCCTCTGGGCGAGCCGCGGCGCGTCGCGCGGCCGCATCCTCCTGCGCATCGTGATCGGGACCTTCACCGTCCTCGTCCTCGCGGCGGTCGCAATGTTCAGCATCGCGCTCGCCTGGTTCGACGTGAGCTTCTCGAAGGGCGTCGGCGACCGCGTCTACCAGCCGGCCTCGGCGGCCGACCTGAAGCACACCTACGCCCTCGGAGTGGGCAACCTCGAGCTCGACCTGACGCACCTGCAACCGGTCGCGACGACCACCACGATCCACGCGAAGCTCGGCGTGGGCAAGCTCCACATCATCGTTCCGCGCAACCTGCCCGTCGCCGTCGACGCCCATGCGAAGGTCGGGCAGCTCGACGTCCTGCAGCAGCACGAGGGCGGTCACAACGTCGACCTCTCCACCCCGGGCGGCGCGCTGCTCGTGATCGACGCGAAGGTCGGCGCCGGACAGGTCGACGTGGAGCGCGTCACGCGGTGAACACGGTGTCGGCACTGCGCTTCGACGCGAGCAAGGACGATCGCATCGTCGCCGGCGTGTGCGGCGGGCTCGCCGCGACGCTCGGCGTCGACGCCACACTCGTGCGGCTCGTCTTTGCGCTCCTCGCGCTCGCAGGCGGCGCCGGCATCCTCCTCTACCTCGCGCTGATCGTCTACACCGACGGACGCGTCGCGATCGGCGCACCGCTCGTCGCGGCCGCTGCCGCGCTGCTCCTGCTCGCCCTCGGGCTCTCCGTCATCGCGGTCCTCGGCGTCAGCCTCATCGTCGCCGGGCTCGCGACGATCCTCGTCCAGGGCGGGTCGATTCGCCCCGGCGGCTCGCTGCCCGTGCTCGGCATCGTCCTGCTCGTCGCCGGCGCCGTGATCTTCCTCGGCCGCGGCGGCGTCTCGTTCAGCCTCGTCGCGCCCGGCTCGCTGATCGGCGCGCTCGTGCTCGTGATCGGGCCGTGGGTGTGGCAGCTCGTAGCCGAGCGGACGGAGCGCATCCGGCTCGAGGAGCGAGCGGAGGTCGCCGCGCGGATCCACGACTCGGTTCTGCAGACGCTCGCGCTCGTACAGCGGCACGCCGGCGATCCGACACGCGTCGCCGCGGTCGCGCGGCGGCAGGAGCGCGAGCTGCGGCGCTGGCTCTACGGCGGCGGGTTCGGCAGCACCGCCACGCTCTCGGATGCGCTCGCCGAGGCTGCGACCGACGTCGAGGAGCTGCACGGCGTGCGCGTCGAGCTCGCGAGCGCCGGCGACGCGCCGCTCGACGAGTCGGTCGCCCAGCTCGTCCTCGCGGCGCGCGAGGCGATGACCAACGCCGCCAAGTTCTCGGGCGCGGACGAGATCTCTGTCTACGAGGAGACGACCGACCGGTCGGTCTCCGTGTTCGTGCGCGACCGCGGCGTCGGCTTCGACCGCAGCGCCGTTCCCGCCGACCGGCGCGGTCTCTCCGAGTCCATCGAGGCGCGCATGCTGCGCGCGGGCGGAGCCGCGGCTGTCACCGCCGTGCCCGGCGAGGGCGTCGAGGTCGAGCTGACGCTCCCGCGGAGGCCGTCGTGAAGCGGCGCGTCGTGCTCGTGGACGACCACGAGCTCTTCCGTGCCGGTGTTCGCGGCGAGCTCGGCGAGGGCGTCGAGATCGTCGGCGAAGCCGGGAGCGTCGCGGAGGCGGTGCCGCTGATCCTCGAGCTCGACCCTGAGGTCGTCCTGCTCGACGTCCATCTCGGCGACGGCGGCGGTGAAGCCGTGATCGCCGGCGTGGCGCCCGAGCGTCCCGGCGTGAAGTTCCTCGCGCTCTCCGTCTCGGACGCGGCCGAGGACGTGATCGGCGTCATCCGTGCCGGCGCGCGCGGCTACGTCACGAAGACGATCTCGAGCGGCGACCTCGCCGACGCCGTAGAACGCGTCGCGGCAGGAGACGCCGTGTTCTCGCCGCGGCTCGCCGGCTTCGTGCTCGATGCGTTCCGCGAGGGCGCGCGCGTGGGCGACGACGCCGAGCTCGACGTGCTCACGCCGCGCGAGCGCGAGGTGCTGCAGCTGATCGCGCGCGGCTACCGGTACAAGGAGATCGCAGCGCGGCTGCACCTCTCCGTCAAGACCGTCGAGTCCCACGTCTCGAGCGTCCTGCGGAAGCTCCAGCTCTCCTCCCGCCACGAGCTGACACGCTGGGCGCACGAGCGCCGCCTGATCTAGGCTGCTCGTCCTCGCCGAGCTTCAGCTCGACCTTCCCCTCGCTGCGCACGATCTTCTCGACGCGTACCTCGATCGCGTCGCCGAGCCGGTAGGCGCGGCCGGTCGTGCGCCCCTCGAGTGCGGTTCCGAGCTCGTTGATCTCGAAGAACTCGCCGTGCAGCTTGCGCGCCGGGAGGAACCCTTCGAAGACCTCGCCGAAGCGCAGGAAGAGCCCGGAGCCGATCACGCCCGTGATCTCTGCCGGCCAGCGCTCCTCCCAGCCGCGCTCGAAGAGCACGCGCTCCAGCAGGAACGCGAGGCAGATGTCGTCGGCGAGATACTCGAGCTTCGCGGCCTCGCGCTCGCGCTCGGACGCGTGCTCTGCGAGGGCCTCGAGGTTCTTCGGCAGCGGGTCGTCCGACACGCCGAGCTCGCGCAGGAGCGTCCGGTGCACGACGAGGTCGGGGTAGCGGCGGATCGGCGAGGTGAAGTGCGCGTAGGCGCGGCTCGCGAGACCGGAGTGGCCGAGGTTGCGCGGGTCGTAGCGCGCCTGCTTGAGCGCCCGGAGGACGAGCGCCGGATACGCCTCGCGGCCGCGGCCGGACTGCCCGACGTAGGCGGCGACGCGCTTCGAGACCGCGCCGGCCAGATCCGCGGCCTGCTGTGGCGTCATCCGCTTCGGCACCGGCGGCGTCGGCACGCCGAGGTCGACGAGCTTCGCAAGCAGGTGCTCGACGGCATTCGGGTCCGGTCGCTCGTGCACGCGGTAGAGCGACGCGCGGTTGCGCGACGAGAGGAATGCCCCGACATGCTCGTTGGCGAGAATCATCAGCTCCTCGACGAGCATGTGCGCATGCGGCTCGCCTTCGAGCCACGCCTCCGCAACACCTCCCTTGCCGTCGAAGCGAAAGACGACCTCGGGTGTCTGCACCTCCAGCGCGCCGCGTGCAAAGCGCCGGTCCCGCAGCGACGAGGCGAGCTCGTCGTTCAGCTCGAGCTGCTCGAGGACCGCCGGGTCGGCCTCGCGCCGCTGCGCCTGGCCGTAGGTGAGCCGAGCGTCCGAGCGGATCACCGAGCGGTAGAACTGCGTGTCGCCGCTCGGCGGGATCTCGACGGTGACGCAGAGCCGGTCGACGTGCGGGCGGAGCGAGCAGAGATCGTCCGCGAGCTCGTGCGGGAGCATCGGCGCGACCGTCCCCGGGACGTAGGTCGAGAACGCGCGCTCGGATGCGCCGTGATCGAGCGGGGTGCCGGCACCGACGAAGTAGGAGACGTCCGCGATGTGCACCCAGGCGCGGATCCCGTCCGCCTCGCGGCGAAACGAGAGCGCGTCGTCGAAGTCCTTCGCCGTGTCCGGGTCGATCGTGTAGGTCGGCAGGTCGCGCAGGTCGGTCCGTCCCGCAAGGTCCATCGCCGGCGGCTCGTGCGGCTCGAACGGCCTGCGGGCGCCGCGCTCGACGAGGAGCGCCTCGAGCACGTTCTCGACCACGTCCGCAGGCCCGAGGTCGCGCTCGATGCGCGCACGCCCGCGGCCGGTGCGAACGACGGCGAGGTCGCCGTGGGCGATGTCGCCGCTGCCCTTCGCATCAAGGACGACTGGGACGCCCGGCGTGAAGAAGGGATCGCCCGTGATCAGCCGGCCGCGGCGGCTCACCTCAACGACGAGCAGTGGGGAGCCCGGTGTGCTCAGACCTTGAGGAAGCGGCGCATCGTGATCCCCGAGCCGA
>JAICTB010000007.1 GCA_025936595.1 Thermoleophilia bacterium
CGCTGCCGACCTGCAGCGTCCGGCGGCCATCGACCAGCTCGAGCAACTCGGCGCGCAGATCGACGTTCCCGTCTACCGGACCGACACGAAGGACGCGGTCGAGGCGACGCGCAGCGGCCTCGAGCGGGCGCGCAGCGCAGGCCTCGACACGGCGATCGTCGACACGGCCGGCCGGCTGCAGATCGACGAGGAGCTGATGGACGAGCTCGCGCGCGTGCGCGACGAAGCGAAGCCGCTGAACGTCCTGCTCGTCCTCGACGCGATGACCGGCCAGGAGGCAGTGAACGTCGCCGAGGCGTTCCACGAGCGGATCGCGTTCGACGGCGTCATCCTCACGAAGCTCGACGGCGACACGCGCGGCGGCGCGGCGCTCTCGGTGAAGGCGATCACGGGCAGGCCGATCAAGTTCGCCTCGACGGGAGAGAAGCTCGACGCGCTCGAGGTCTTCCACCCCGACCGCATGGCCTCGCGCATCCTCGGCATGGGCGACGTGCTCACCCTCATCGAGCGCGCGGAAGCGGCCGTCGAGGAGGACGAGCAGGCCGAGATGGAGAAACGGCTCGCCGCGGGCCAGTTCACCTTCGATGACTTTCTGAAGGCGTACAAGATGCTGCGCCGGATGGGGCCGCTGAAGGGCGTCCTGAAGATGATTCCCGGCATGGACAAGCAGCTCGGAGACGTCGACGTCGACGAGAGCCAGCTCGGCCGTGTCGAGGCGATCGTGCTCTCGATGACGCCGCAGGAGCGTCGTTCGCCTATCGTGATCGACGGCAAGCGGCGGATTCGCATCGCCAAGGGCTCCGGAGCGACCGTCGAGCAGGTCAACCAGCTGCTCGAAGCGCGGAAGCAGATGGAGAAGATGATGAAGCAAATGGGGCGGGGGAAGATGCCGGCCCTCCCGAACCAGCAAGCGCAGCCCGCGCTCTCCGCGACGCGGAAGACGGGCGTCAAGCGCAAGAAGAAGAAGGCCGGACGGAGGTAAAGGAATCGAATGGCAGTCAAGCTGAGGCTCACCCGCGTGGGCTCGAAGAAGAACCCGATCTATCGCGTGGTGGCCGCCGACTCGCGCTCGCCCCGTGACGGGAGGTTCCTCGACATCGTGGGCCGCTACAACCCGCAGACCGACCCGTCGACGATCGAGCTCGACGAGACGAAGGTCAAGGACTGGCTCGGCAAGGGCGCACAGCCCACCGAGGCGGTCGCGAAGCTGATCAAGATCAAGAACATCGAGAAGTAACGGGCGCGGGAGTGGCTGAGTTGCTCGCGTACCTTGCGCGCGAGCTCGTCGACGATCCCGACGCCGTACGCGTCGAGACGGAGGAGCGCGACGGGGCGCTCGTCTTCGTGCTCCATGTCGCGCCCGACGACGTCGGCAAGGTGATCGGCCGCCAGGGTCGGATCGCACGCGCGCTGCGGACGCTGATGCGCGCGAGCGCCGCCCGCGAGGGGCGGCGCGTGCTGGTCGAGATCGCCGACCCCGACTGATGCGCGTCGCAGCGTTGTACGACCTCCACGGGATGCCGTGGGCGCTCGAGGCGGTGCTCACCGAGGTCGACGCGGACGCCATCGTGGTCGGCGGCGACATCTTCGGCGGCCCCTACGACGAGGAGACCTACCGCATCGTCCTGGCACTCGAGGCGACGCTGATCCGGGGCAACGCAGAGGAGGGCGACCCGCGCACCGCATCGCTTCCCCTGACGGCGGTGCTCGACGGCGTGACGTATTGCCATGCCACGCCCACGGCCAACACTCCGATCACGACTGCGGCGACGCCCGACGCGGACCTCCTCGCGACGTTCGGCGAGCGCGGGATGTTCGTGATCGGCCACACGCACCATCAGTTCGATCGTCGCGTCGGCGACCTGCGCGTCGTCAACGCAGGCTCGGTCGGGATGGCCTACGAGAGCGACGTCGCGGCGTACTGGACGCTCGTCGAGGACGGCGAACCATCCTTCATGCGGACACCGTTCGACGTCGCCGCTGCGGTGGAACGCGTGCGCGCGAGCGACTGGCCGCAGCGCGACGAGTTCGTCGCCGAGAACCTGCTCGTTGCAGTGCCGCGCGAGGAGGCGATCGCGCACTTCGAGGCGCAGCGGTGAGGATCCCGATCGGGAAGGTCGGCCGCCCGCACGGGATCGACGGGGCGTTCTTCGTCGAGCAGCCCTCGGACGACGAGCGTTGGTGGAAGACCGGCGCGAGCTTCCTCGCGAACGGTGAGCGCGTCGAGGTCGTCGCACACCGGCGCTCCTCCGGGCGGCCGATTGTGAAGCTCGACCGTGACGTCGTGCGCGGGACGCTGCTCGAGGTCGAGCGAGAGGCGCTGCCCCCGACGGAGGAGGACGAGTACTACGCGTTCGAGCTCGTCGGCCTGACCGTCCAGGAGGAGACGGGCCGGGAGCTCGGAAGCGTGCAGGAGGTGACGCCCGGCATCGCGAACGACGTGCTCGAGCTCGACACCGGCGTCCTCCTGCCGATGGTGGAGGACTGCGTGCGAAGCGTCGACCTCGACGCGGGACGCATAGTCGTCGCGCCGGGATTCGCGGACTGATGCAGCTCGACGTCTTCACGCTCGTCCCGCACGCGTTCGCCTGGCTGACCGAGCAACGACCTGTCGCAACCGTACTCGGCGCGGAGCTCGACCTGCGCCTCTTCTCGTACCGCGACCACTCGCCGCTCCGCAACGGGCAGGTCGACGACGAGCCGTACGGCGGCGGCGCGGGCATGGTGCTCCGCGTGGACGTCGTCGCCGCCGCGCTCGACGCGGTCTACGGCGGAGTTCCGTCGCAGCCGGTGATCGCGCTCAGCCCGCAGGGTCGTCCGTTGACGCAACGCGTCGTCGAAGAGCTCGCCGCGCGCGAACACCTGACATTGCTGTCCGCACGCTTCGAGGGCTTCGACGAGCGTATCGTCGAGCATCTCGCAACCGACGCGATCTCGATCGGCCCCTACGTGCTCTCAAACGGCGACCTCCCCGCGATGGTGCTGCTCGACGCGATCGCGCGGCGCCTGCCGGGTGCGCTCAGCGAAGGGTCGGGCGAGCTCGAGTCGTTCTCCGAGGAGCTCGGCGGCGGCCTTGAGTACCCTCACTACACGCGGCCGGCGGATTTCCGGGGCTGGCGAGTCCCCGACGTGCTGCTTTCGGGCGACCACGCACGAATCGAAGGTTGGCGAAGGGAGCAGGTCCGCTGAGGAACCCGATCGACTATCTCACCGAGGGGCTGCCGCACGGCTGGCGCGTCACGATCGACTGGCTCGTCACGATCGTCGGGGCGATCGCGATCGTGCTCGCGATCAAGGCCTGGGTCGTGAACCCCTACCGGATCCCCTCGAGCTCGATGGAGCCGACGCTGCACTGCGCGCGGCCCGGTTCGGAGTGCGAGGCGCGCTTCTCCGACCGTGTGCTCGCCTGCCGCTTCTGTTACCGCTTCTGGTCGCCGAAGCGGAACGACATCGTGGTCTTCCACACGCCGCCGCTCGCCGCCGTCCGCTGCGGCGCAGGCGGGACCTTCGTGAAGCGCCTGATCGGTCTGCCCGGCGATCTCTGGGAGGAGCGCTCGGGCTACGTGTACATCAACGGCAACCGCCTGAATGAGCCCTACATCCAGCCCGGCCGCCGCGACGACCGCACGATTGCGCCCATGCGGATCCCGAGCGGGCGCTACTTCTTCATGGGCGACAACCGCGCCTCGTCGTGCGACTCGCGCGCCTGGGGCACCGTGCCGCGGAAGAACCTGATCGGCAAGGTCTTCGCGACGTACTGGCCGCCGAGCCGGATCACGATCCGCTAGTCGGACGGGGTTCCGCTACCATTCCGCCCGGCCTCCGGCCACCTTGCCATGAGCACGATCATCCAGGACATCGAGCGCCGACAGCTGCGCGAGGTTCCCCGCTTCAAGGCGGGCGACACCGTGCGTGTGCACTTCCGTGTCATCGAAGGCGCACGCCAGCGGATCCAGGTGTTCGAGGGGATCGCAATCAAGCGGCAGGGCGCGGGGGCACGCGAGACGTTCACCGTCCGCAAGAACTCGTTCGGCGTCGGCGTCGAGCGCACGTTCCCGCTGCACTCGCCGAAGATCGACAAGATCGAGGTCATGCAGATCGGCGACGTGCACCGCGCGAAGCTCTACTACCTGCGCGGCAAGGTCGGCAAGAAGGCTCGCGTGCGCGAGCTTCGCCAGTCGTAACTTCTTCGCAAACTCCGCCTTCCCCGACCGAGACTCGCCCGGCGCCGGAGCTATTCTCGAGCTGTGCCTACGAAACGCCGCGCGACCGGTCAGAAGCTCCTTCGGTACGACCGCGCGCTCGGTGCGCGCTTCGTCGCTGGTGCCGACGAGGCGGGGCGGGGACCGCTCGCGGGACCGCTCGTCGTCGCCGGCGTGCTGCTCGACTACGCCTGCCTGCGCGACCACCGCGTGCGCCCGCTCGCGCTGCTGAACGACTCCAAGCAGGTCGATCCTGCGACGCGCGACGAGCTCTATCGCGCGGTGCTCGCATGTGCGGAGCGCGTTTCGGTGCATGTCTACCCCGCTGCTGTGATCGACCGCGACGGCTTGCACAAGTCGAACCTGCGCGGGTTGCGCGCCGCGCTCTGGGCCTGTCAGCCGGCCGACGTCTCTCTCGTCGACGGCTTCAAGCTTGGCCCGACGGCGCCGCCGCACACGGCCGTCGTCGACGGCGACACGAAGAGCGCCGCGATCGCCGCGGCGTCGATCGTCGCCAAGGTGACGCGCGACCGGTACATGCACACGACGGCCGACGCGCTGTATCCCGGCTACGGCTTCGCGTCGCACGTCGGCTACATCACGCCGTCCCATACCGAGAACGTGCGCGAGCGAGGGCCCTGCGAGATTCATCGCCGTTCCTGGCGTGCGCGCGCCTACCTCCCCGCGTAACCACGCGGAGGTGCGTGCGGCGCGCTGGTACAGGCGGCGCTTCTACCGGGTGCTCGACACGAACTGCTGGCTCGCCGGCGCCGAGATCGACGTCGTCGCGCGCCGCGGTCGCATGCTCGTCTTCTGCGAGGTCAAGTCGAAGAGCGGCGACGGATTCGGCGATCCGCTCGAGATGGTGGATGCGCGCAAGGCTGAGCGAGTGCGGCGCGCGGCCTCGGCGTGGATCGCACAGCACCCGGAGGCTGCCGGCCTGGATGTGCGCTTCGACGTGATCGCGGAGCGGACGGGCCGGATCGAGCACCTGCGGGACGCGTTCTAGGAGGTCTCATCGCGGCGGCGAATTGATCGTCGTGGGGGTGACGCAGGAGCAGATCTACGACGGCATCGACCTCGACCTCTCCTGGTCCGAGCGCGAGCTACCGGAGCGCGAGCGGACGAAGCACGTCCACCGCCTGCATCCCTATCTCGGCAAGTACATCCCGCAGCTCGTCGAGGAGCTCTTTCGCCGCCACGTTCCGGCGGGCGGGCGCGTGCTCGATCCGTTCGCCGGCTCCGGAACGACCCTCGTCCAGGCACTCGAAAGCGGGCTCGACTCGGTCGGCGTCGACATCGCCGGGTTCAACTGCCTCCTGATGGGCGTGAAAACCGCGGCGCACAACCCGTTCGTCCTCGAGAGCGAGCTCCGGGACGCACTCGCGCGCTACGACGCCGGCGATGGGCGGGTGGGGCGGACGACGGCGTACACCCGTGCGTGGTTCGCGCCGCAGACGCGCACCGACCTGCTCCGCTTCCGTTCGCTCGTCGGCGACTACGAGCACGCGGACGTTCTCCGCATCGTGCTCGCGCGCGCCGCACGGTCTGCGCGCCTGACGACGCATTTCGACCTCGACTTTCCGAAGGAGCCGCAGAGCGAGCCCTACTGGTGCTTCAAGCACAAGCGCGAGTGCCGGCCCGTGGAGCGCGCAGAGCACTTCGTGCGGCGCTACGCCCTCGACACGCTCACGCGCCTGAAGGAGTTCTCGCGTGTGCGCTCGCATCGCAGCGTGGAGGTGCTGCACGGCGACGTGCGCGAGCTCGAGCTGCCGGGACAGTTCGATGCGGTCGTCACCTCGCCGCCGTATCCGGGCCTGATCGACTACCACGAGCAGCATCGCTACGCCTACGAGCTGCTCGGTCTCGTCGACCTGCGAGAGCGCGAGATCGGCGCCGCTGCGCGCGGAACCTCGCGAGCGGCGATCGACGCTTACGTCGACGGGATCGCAGGCGTACTCGGTGCGTGCTCCGCAGTCCTGAAGCGGCGCGGGCGCGTCGTGATCGTCGTGAACGACCGGCGCGACCTCTACCCGCAGATCCTCGCGCGGTCCGGTCTCGTGCTCGAGCAGCGTTACCAGCGGCACGTGAACCGTCGCACAGGCCGGCGTGCCGGCGAGTACTTCGAAGACGTGCTCGTGGCGCGGCGCGGATAGAGGCTCAGCGCTTCTCGGCGTGGAAGCCGAAGAAGAGCGGCGGGTCCCTGTCGCCGGGCTCCACGACCTCGGTGACGGTGAGCCCGCTCTCGAGCGCGGCGTTCAGGAGCGTCGACAGCGGGGCATGGTTGATGCCGACGCGCGAGCGGATCCCCGGGTTCGCGGGATCGCGGGAGATCCACTGCCAGCCGGGTTCCCGATAGCCGGGATGGACGAGCCACGTGCCGTCCTCGAGCGCCTGGATACAGGGTGCGCCGAAGCACGGATGCACGCCCACGTACGCAAACGTCCGGCCGGGCTTCAACACGCGCTGTACCTCGCGGAATGCCCCGGTGAGGTCGTCGAGGTCCGTGTGCGTGAGGATCGAGACGACGCCGTCGAACGACTCGCCGTCGAAGGGGAGTGCGTGCGCGTCGGCGAGGAGGAGTTGCTCGGCGAACTCGCCGGCGTGCTCCTGTGCGAGCGCGAGCTGGTCGGCGGAGACGTCGGTGCCGACGACGGACCAGCCGGCGGCCGCGAGGAGCGGGACTGCTCGGCCCGTCCCGCAACCGAGGTCGAGGCAGCGGCCGGGGCCGTCGCCGAGGAGGGAGACGGCGGCCTGCCGCGCGGTCGTGAAGACGTCGGCAGAAGCGAATGCGTCGTACCACTCGGCCTGGCCGTCGTACCGCGCGGTGGTGGTCATGCTGCAGTGTAGGCGGCGACTGTTTTGACACGAAGTTGGCACAGACACGTGTGGCTTTGCCGCCTAGCCTGGCAACGTGCTCGCACGCACGATCACTCACGCGCTCGTCGGCATCGATCCCCGCCGGGTCGAGGTGGAGGCGCACCTCCAGCAGGGCCTGCCGTCCTTCGCGATCGTCGGCCTTGCCGACCGTGCGTGCCAGGAGGCGAAGGAGCGCGTCCGTTCGGGCATCTCGTCGGCCGAGCTCGAGTGGCCGACCAAGCGGCGCATCACCGTCAACCTCGCGCCGGCCGCACTGCGCAAGGAGGGATCGGGGTTCGATCTGCCGATCGCTCTGGCGGTTCTCGCCGCCTCCTACCAGCTCCCGGCGGAGGCGCTCGACGGCCACGCAGCCTTCGGCGAGCTCGCGCTCGACGGGCGGCTGCGGCCGGTTCCGGGCGCGCTCGTCGCCGCCGAGGGCGCCCGGCGGTCGGGCCTGACGCACCTCGTCTGCGCCGCCGAGTCGGGACCGGAGGTCGCGCTCGCGGGCGTCGAGCCGGTCGGCGTCCGTCATCTCGCGGACGCGGTCGCCTACCTGCGCGGCGAGCGCGACCCGCCCGAGCTGCCGCCCCCCGACGACGACTTCGAGACCCTCGCCGGCGTCCCCGACCTCGCCGACGTGCGTGGACAGGAGCGGGCGCGGCGCGCGCTCGAGATCGCAGCCGCGGGCGCGCACAACCTGCTGCTCGCAGGCCCGCCGGGGACCGGCAAGACGATGCTCGCCCGCAGGCTGCCGGGCATCCTGCCGCTGCTCGACGACGAATCGTCGCTCGAGGCGACCCGCATCCACTCCGTCAGCGGGGTGCTCGCGCCTGGAACCGGCCTCGTCCGGGTGCCGCCCTTTCGCGCGCCTCATCACTCGGCGTCGGCCGCTGCCCTGATCGGCGGAGGCGTCGGGTCGCCCAGGCCGGGCGAAGCGAGCCTCGCCCACCACGGCGTGCTCTTCCTCGACGAGCTGCCCGAGTTCCAGCGTCCGGTGCTGGAAGCGCTGCGGCAGCCCCTCGAGGACGGCATCGTCACCGTGATCCGGGTCGGCGGCCGCGCCGTGTTCCCCGCACGATTCCAGGTCGTCGGAGCGATGAACCTGTGCCCGTGCGGTGGCCGTGGTGACGGCGCTGCGCAGTGCCAGTGCACACCGGAACGCGTGCAGCGCTACCGAGAGAAGCTCTCGCGGGCGCTGCTCGACCGCTTCGACCTGGTGCTCACGGTGCCGCGCCCGCGCGCCAACGATCTCGCAGGTGCGCCCGGCGAAGCGTCGGGGCCGGTCCGCGAGCGCGTGCTCCGGGCGCGCCGCAACCTGCGCGAGCGGCCGCCGAGGCGCGACCCGGCCGCCGACGACCTCCTGACGCGGGCCGTCGAGCGGCTGCCGTTGTCGGGGCGAGGCCGGGCGCGCGTCGCGCGGGTCGCCTCGACGATCGCCGCCCTGGCGGACGCGGCAACCGTCGAGGCCGAGCATCTCGCGGAGGCGCTGTCCTACCGTGCACCGGCGGAGCTCGTCGAATGACGGAGCTGGCGACCGTCGTGTTCGCGGCCGAGGCGGGCGCGCATCTGCTCGACGCGCCGCGCTCGACACGCTTCTCGTCGTTTCAGCGTCGCTTCGACGAGGCCGCGTACCTGAGAGATCTCTCTGCGCGGGGCATCGCGTGGATCGCTCGCAGTGATGTGAGCTTCCCGCGGCGCCTGGCGGAGATCCACGACCCTCCGCCCGGGATCTTCGTCCGCTCGCGAACGGCGTTGAGCCTCGAGGGACTCCCGACCGTGGCGATCGTCGGGGCCCGCGCCTGTTCGAGCTACGGCATGGCGGTTGCGACCGAGTTAGGGCGCGAGCTCGCCGCTGCAGGTGTCGTCGTCGTCTCGGGACTGGCGCGCGGTGTGGATGCGGCTGCGCACCGCGGTGCGCTCCAGTCGGGGACCACGCTGGCCGTCCTCGGCTGCGGCATCGACCGTGATTACCCGCGTGCGCACGCCGTGCTGGCCGGCGAGATCACCCAGCGTGGCTGGATCGTCTCGGAGTACCCGCCCGGCGTGGAGCCGGCGCCGTGGAGATTTCCGGCGCGAAACAGGATCGTTGCCGGTCTCGCACAGGCCACTGTCGTTGTCGAGGCGCGCGAGCGAAGCGGCGCGTTGATCACGGCCGACCTCGCCCTCGATGAAGGGCGTGAGGTGCTCGCCGTTCCGGGCGAGATCACGTCCCAGCTCTCACGCGGAACGAATGCTCTCCTGCGGCTCGGTGCGACGCCGGTGACGTGCGCCGCCGACGTGCTCGACGTGCTCGGCGTCGAGCCGCCCCCGGCGCCGGAGCCCGCCGTGCTCGGCGAGCCGCTGCGCGCGATCCGCTCGGTGGTCGCCGACGGCTCCGTCGGCGCCGATGCGATCGTTCGCCGAACCGGACTCGCGGCCGGCACCGTCGCCGCGGCCCTGGCGGAGCTCGAGCTGCTCGGCCTCGTCACGCAGTCCGACGGGCTGTACCGGGAGGTGATGGGCCGGACGTAACATCGCCGCTCGTGAACACAACTTCATACTGGCTCGAGGAGCCTCGCGACGAGCTGCCGCGGCGCCGGTTCGACGGCCGCGCCGAGGTGGCCGTGATCGGCGGCGGGGTGACCGGCTGCTCCTGCGCGTTGACGCTGGCGGAGCGGGGCGTGCGTGTCCGTCTCTTCGAGGCGCGCGAGATCGCCGGCGGTGCGAGCGGGCGCAACGGCGGGTTCGCCCTCCGCGGCGCGACGGTCCCCTACGACGAGGCGCGCCGTTCGCTCGGCGAACACGGTGCGCGGCTCGTGATGGAGCTCACCGAGCGGGCTCTCGACCGCATGGAGGCCCTTGCGGGCGATGCGTTCCGCCGCGTCGGCAGCCTGCGGCTTGCGTGGGACGAGGCAGAGCTCGCCGCGCTCCGGAGGGAGCACGACGCCCTGCGGGCGGACGGCTTCGCGGTCGAATGGGTCGGCGAGCTCCGCCCACCGCTCGACGGTCTGTACCTCGGCGCGATCCTCCATCCGCACGACGGTGCGCTCTACCCTGCGCGCTGGGTGCGACGGCTTGCGGCGCATGCCGCTGCGGCCGGCGCCGAGATCCGCGAGGGCGAGGCCGCTGCGGTCGACGAGGTCGACGCGGACGCGATCGTGGTGGCGGGCGACGGGTTCACGGCGGCGCTCCTGCCCGAGCTCTCGCCGCTCGTGACGCCGACGCGCGGGCAGGTGCTCGCCACCGAGCCGCTCTCGGAGCGCCTGTACGAGCGCCCGCACTACGCGCGCGGCGGCTACGACTACTGGCACCAGCTTCCGGACGGCAGGCTCGTGCTCGGCGGCATGCGCGACGCCTCGCCCGAGATCGAGCAGACAAGCGTCGAGCAGACGACGGAGCTGATCCAGGGGCGACTCGACACGCTCGTCGAGCAGTTGCTCGGGCGCAGGCCCGCCGTCGCCCGTCGCTGGGCTGGGATCTGGGGCACGACTCCCGACCTCGTGCCGCTCGTCGGGCCCGTGCCCGGGCGCGACGGCGTCTGGGTGGCCGGCGGCTACTCCGGCCACGGCAACGCGCTCGGGCTCGCCTGCGGCGACCTCGTCGCGAGGGCGCTGCTCGGCGAGGAGCCTGCCGAGCTCGCGATCTTCGACCCGCGACGCCTCGACTCGAGCTTCGACTAAAGCTCGAGGCGCGCCAGACCCGAGAGGTCTTCGGCCGACTCGAGCGCGGCGAGCGCGATCGCGAGATCCTGGATCGCGAGGCCCGTCGAGTCGAACGCCGTCACCTCGGACGCGTCAGCGCGGCCGACGGCCGCGCCCGCCAGCACGTCACCGAGCGCCGTCACGTCATCCCGCGTCACGAGACCCTCCTCGACCGCATGCGCCAGCTCGCCGCCGTGGCTCGCCTGCTCCCAGTCGTCGCAGAAGAGACGTGCGCGCGCGAGCTCCGGCCCGGCGACCTCGGCCTTTCCCGGCCCGTCGGCGCCCATCAGCGAGACGTGCTGGCCCGGCCGGAGCGACCCTTCCCCGAGGACCACGTCGTGCCCCGGCGTCACGGTTACGAGCAGGTCCGCCGCGAGCGCCTGCTCGAGCGACGGCGCGACGTGGGCACCGAGCTCCGCGGCGACGCGTTGCGCGCGCTCCTCGTCGACGTCCCACAGGCTGACGGTGCGCCCGCGCGCGAGAAACGTGCGCGCGGCTGCGCGGCCGTTCACGCCCGCCCCGACGACCGCGGCCGTTGCCGCGTCGTGGCGCCCGAGCGTCTCCGCTGCGAGGACTGCGGCTGCTCCGGTGCGGAGCGCGGTGACTGCGGCCGCGTCGAGCACGGCGCGCAGCTGCCCGGTCTGCGCATCCGAGAGGAGCACGACGCCCGTCACAGTCGGGAGCCCCCGCTGCGGATTGCCGGGGAACGACGTCACCCACTTCAGGAGCGCATGACCACCGCCGAGCGCCGGCATCGCGCGGAAGTCGCCGGCCGGATAGTTCGTCACGTAGACCTTCGGCGGCATCGTCCATTCGCCGCGTGCATGCGCGACGAACGCCTCGCGCACCGCCTCGACCGCACGCTCCGGCGAGACGGCCTGCTCGACGTGCCGCCCGGTGAAGACGGGGACGCTGCTCACAGCGCCTTGACGGCCGCCGCGAGCTTCGCCACCGATTCCTTCGCGTCTCCGAACAGCATCATCGCGTTCGGCTCGAGGAAGAGCGGGTTGTCGATGCCTGCGAAGCCCGGGCTCATCGACCGCTTGAGCACCACGACGGCCTGCGACTGGTCGACGTTCAGGATCGGCATGCCGTAGATCGGGCTCCCCTGGTTGGAGCGCGCATCCGGATTGACGACGTCGTTCGCGCCGATCACGAGTGACACATCCGTGCGGTTGAACTCCGCGTTCGCCTCGTCCATCTCCTTCAACGCGGGATACGGCACGTTCGCCTCCGCGAGCAGCACGTTCATGTGGCCCGGCATACGGCCCGCGACGGGATGGATCGCGTACGTCACCTCGATGCCGCGCGCCTCGAGCAGGTCGGCGAGCGTGCGGACGTCGTGCTGCGCCTGCGCGACCGCCATGCCGTAGCCGGGGACGATCGCAACCTTCTGAGCGTACGCGAGCATCACCGCCACGTCGTCCGCAGTCGTTGCGCGCACCGCGCCGTTCGCCGTCGCAGCCGTTGCTGTCGCGCCCGCCGTCACCTGCCCGAAGGCGCCGAAGAGCACGTTGGCGATCGACCGGTTCATCGCGCGACCCATCATCAGCGTCAGCAACGTGCCCGACGCGCCGACGAGCATGCCGCTCACGATCAGCACGTTGTTCTCGAGCTCGAAGCCCGTCGCCGCCGCCGCGAGACCGGTGAACGCGTTCAGGAGCGAGATCACGACCGGCATGTCGGCGCCGCCGATCGGCAGCACGAAGAGGACGCCGAAGACCAGGGCGCCCCCGATGAGCGCCCACAGGAGCCACTGCTGCTCGCTGCCCGCGATCACGGCGATCCCGGCAGCGAGGCACGCGGCGAAGAGCAGCGCGTTCACGAGCTTCTGTCCCGGATACGTGATCGGCCGGCCCTGGATCAGCTCCTGCAGCTTCGCGAACGCGATCATCGAACCGGCGAACGAGATCGAGCCGATCAGCGCCGACAGGATGATCGAGGCTGTGATGTCGCTCGTCAGCCCGCCGGGTTGCGGCGCAAGCCGATGGAACTCCGCGAGAGAGATCAGCGCCGCAGCGCCGCCGCCGACGCCGTTGAACAGCGCCACCATCTGCGGCATCGCCGTCATCTTCACCTTGCGCGCGGCGAATGCCCCGAAGCCGCCGCCGACGACCATGCCCACCGCGATCTCCCAGTAGCTCAGCACCGACTTCTGGGAAAACGTGACGACGATCGCGATCAGCATCCCGACGGCGCCGATCTGGTTGCCGCGCCGGGCGTGCGCCGGCGACGAGAGGAAGCGCAACGCGAGGATGAAGGTCACGATCGTGACCAGGTACGCGAGCCTGGTGGCGTCAGCGCCCAACCGCGTCCCCCGAGGTCGGTTCCTTCTTCGGCGGCTCCCGCTTCTTGAACATCTCGAGCATCCGGTCGGTCACGACGAAGCCGCCCACGACGTTTGCGGACGCGAGCACCACGGCGATCAGCCCGATCACGAGCGTCAGCGTGTCCTTGTGACCCGCGCCCGCGACGAGCATCGCGCCGACGATCACGATCCCGTGGATCGCGTTCGTGCCGGACATGAGCGGCGTGTGCAGGAGCGTCGGCACCTTCGAGATCACCTCGAACCCGAGGAAGATCGCGAGCACCAGGATCGTCACCTCGAAAACCAGCAACGCGTTGTGACTGCTCACGCCCCTGGCCGCCTTTCGCTCCCGCCCGGCAGAGCCGGGCTCTCGCGAAGGCTGCTGCCGCTGTCGGCGCCCGACCTTGCGGGCCCGTGCAGAGCACTGTGCCCTCCGGTCGGCCGCCAACAGCGACCGCCCAGGAACGTGAGCAAGCTCACGCCGGCACCTCCTTCCGGGTCACGCACGCACCCGCGACGATCTCGTCGTCCCAGTCGAGCGCGAGCTCACCGTCGCGCACGAGCAGCCCCAGCAGCGAGACGACGTTGCGCGAGAGGAGCTGGCTCGCGTGCGCCGGCATCGTCGACGGGACGTTCGTCGTTCCGACGACGACGACGCCGTTCTCGACCGTCTCGGAGCCGGGCTGCGTCAGCTCGCAGTTGCCGCCCGAGTCGGCGGCGAGGTCGACGATCACCGAGCCGGCGCGCATCGCCCGTACTGCCTCCGCCGTGATCAAGGTCGGCGCGGGGCGGCCCGGGATCGCCGCGGTGGTGATGACGGCGTCGAACTGCGGAATCCGCGCCTGCAGCTCCGCCTGCTGCGCGGCCTGCTGCTCCGGAGTCAACTCGCGCGCGTAGCCGCCTTCGGTCTCCTCACCTTCGACACCGACGTCGAGGAACGTCGCACCGAGCGACTCCACCTGCTCGCGCACCGCCGGGCGCACGTCGAACGCCGAGACGACGGCGCCGAGACGCCGCGCCGTCGCGATCGCCTGCAGCCCGGCGACGCCCGCGCCCAGCACGAGCACCTTCGCGGGCGGGATCGTTCCCGCCGCCGTCATCAGCATGGGAAAGAACCGCGGCATGCGGTCGGCGGCGACGAGCGCGCCTTTGTAGCCGGAGACGGTCGCCTGCGAGGAGAGCGCGTCCATCGGCTGCGCGCGTGTGATCCGCGGGATCGACTCGAGCGCGAAGGCATGGACCCCGGCCGCGGCGAGCCGCTCGACCCCTGCCCTGTCGGTGAGCGGCGAGAGGAACGCGATCAGCGCCTGCCCCTGGTGCAGGCGCGCTGCCTCGCTCTCGCTCGGCGCCGCGACCTTCGCGACGATCTCGGCACCCCACGGGTCGCCGATCGTCGCGCCCGCCTCGCGGTATGCCTCGTCCGAGAATCCGGCGGCCACGCCGGCACCCGGCTCGACGATCGCCTCGACGCCGTCGCCCAGCCTCCCGATCGTCTCGGGCACGAGGGCGACGCGCCGTTCTCCGCCTGCGGTCTCCAGTGGAATGCCGACGTGCACCGCCTGCGAACTTATCGGAAGCGTCGGAGCTCTTACACTGGTGGCGCGTGACGAACCTGCTCATCGACTACGGGCTCGTTCTCCTGTTCGTGCTCGTGGCGGTCGAATCGGCGGGGGTCCCGCTGCCGGGTGAGACGGCGGTGATCACCGCGGCGGTGCTGGCGCGGCCCGAGCATCACCACTACTCGCTGCTCTCCGTGATCGTGGTCGCTGCGGCAGGCGCGATCGTCGGCGACAACGTGGGCTACTGGCTCGGACGCGTCGGCGGCCGGAGGCTGCTCGACCGCTTCGAGCTGACGAGGAACTACGCGCGGAAGGTGCTGCCGCCGAGCGAGCGCTTCTTCCGCAGGCACGGCGCGAAGACCGTCTTCTTCGGGCGCTTCATCGCGCTCCTGCGCGTCACCGCCGCGTGGCTCGCGGGCATCAGTCACATGTCGTGGTGGCGCTTCTTCGCCTGGAACGCGGCGGGGGGCATCGTCTGGGCGGCCGGCGTCTCCCTCCTCGCCTACTGGGCGGGGAAGGCCGTCGCGGAGGCCGTCAGCCACTACGGCCTCTACGGCGTGATCGGGGCGATCGTCGTCGGTGTGATCGCCTTCGTCGTCCTGAAGCTCTGGCGCGGACGGATCGTCGACGCTTAGAAGCTCTCACAGAATGAGTCATTGAGCCGCTCGGCCGCGCTCGGCGGCGCGATGCTGCGTCCTCAGTCGCGTCGATAGCTTTGGCTATCGATGCTCCCTGCGTTCTTGCCTCACACCACCGAGCGCGCCCGATCGACGAATCTCATTCTGTGAGAGCTTCTTAGCCGCCGAGCTTCGAGCGGGTCAACCGGATCACCTCGTCCGTGTACTCCGTCGTGGAAGCGTGACCCGCGAGATCGGCGGTCTTCGTCCCCAGCGCGACGGCCTCGAGCGCGGCTGCCCGGATCGCCTCGCCGGCGGCGGCGCCTTCCGCGGTCTGTGCGAGCAGCGCCGCGACGGCGAGGATCATCGCCATCGGATTCGCCACGTTCTTTCCCTCGAGCGACGGCGCGGTGCCGTGCGCGGCCTCCGCCATCAGCGCCGTCGGCTCGAGGTCTTCGCCCTCGAATGCGACGAGCATCGACTCGGAGCCGGCGATCGAGCCGAAGAGCGGCAGCACGAGGTCGGAGAGGATGTCTCCGTCGCGGTTCAACGCGGGGATCACCATCGGGTCGCCAGTCGATGCAACGAGCAGCGCGAAGGTGGCGTCGATCAGCTGCGGCTCGTACGGCACGGCGGGATGACGGCCGGCCGCCGCGTCCATCTCCTCCTTCAGCATCCCCTCGTACGTCGGCGAGACGGTGAACTTCGGGCCGCCGAACACCTTCGCGCCGTTGCGCTCGGCCTCGCGGAAGGCGAACTCGGCGACGGCGCGGCAGACCGAGCGCTCGATCCGCTCGGTGCGAAACGCGACCTCCGCGTCGCCCTCGCCCTCGCGCCATTCCTCCGCCCCGTAGGCGTCGCCGACGGCCATGCGCACGACCGAGATGGGTGCGTGCACGCCGCCGAACGGAACGACGCCGGGGATGCGCCGGCCCGTGCGGACGATCACCTTGCCGCCGATCTCCTCGCGGAGGATCCGGTTCGGGGAGCCGACGTCGCCGCGCGCCTCGGGTGTCACCGTCGCGGCCTTCAGGCCGAGGCCGTGCTCGCGGATCGCGGCGGCGGCCTCGTGGACGACGCCGTTCCGCGTCGCGCGCCGCCGCTCGAGCGAGAGGTCGAAACGCGGCAGGTCGACCTCGACCCCGGTCACCTCGGGCGCGAGGACGCGCAGGGACTCCTCGAGGAGCTCCTGCCCCGTCTGGTCGCCCTCCAGGACGACGATTGTCTTCAGGTCCACGGCGGCCAAGATTAGCGACGGCCCTTTCGCGGGAACCGGGGAGCAATGGCGCGCGGCATCGGTTGGCGCCGGACGGGGTCGAAGAAGCAATTCCGGTACGTCGACGCCGACGGGCGAAAGATCACGGACGAGGAGAGCCTCGCGCACATCCGTGCGCTCGCGATCCCGCCGGCCTGGAAAGACGTCTGGATCTCCCCGAGCGCGCGCGCGAAGCTGCAGGCGACGGGCGTCGACGCCGCCGGGCGGAAGCAGTACCTCTACCACCCGGACTACCGTGCGAAGCAGGACGAGGCGAAGTTCGACCGGCTGATCCGCTTCGCCGAGCGGCTGCCCGACCTGCGCGCGGCGATGGCGAGGCACATGGAGCTCGACGGCCTGCCCGAGGAGAAGGTCGCTGCGATTGCCGTGTCGCTGATCAACCTGGGCTGGTTCCGGGTCGGAACCGACCGCTACGCGAAGACCTCTCGCACGTTCGGGATCACCACGCTCCGGAAGAGCCACGTCGGCGTGCGCGGCGCCCGCATCTCGTTCCGTTACCGCGGCAAGCACAGCATCATGATCCACAGTGCGATCGTCGACTCCGAGCTGGCCGCCGCGATGCGGGAGCTTCTCGCCCTGCCGGGTGCCCGTCTCTTCCAGTTCGAGGCGGACGGCGAGCGGTGCAACCTCGACTGCCGTCGGCTGAACGACTACATCCGCACGCATCTCGGCGACCAGTTCACCGCCAAGGACTTCCGCACGTGGGGCGGCACGCTGCTCGCCGCGATCGAGTTCGCCGAGCGAGATCTCCCGGCGAGCGAGCGCGAAGCCAAGCGGGTAATCGCAGCGACGATGCGGAAGGTCGGCGAGAAGCTCGGCAATACCGCAGCCGTCGCGCGCTCGTCGTATGTCAGCCCCGCGGTCGTCGAGCAGTATCTCGACGGGAGAACCATCGACGATTTCCGGCCCCGACATTTACGCGTCGTGAGCGTCCGTGCGACGACGCTCGATCCGGAAGAAGCCGCGACGTTGAGCCTCCTTCGCTCCTGGCGAATTCGCGCGGCGCGCGCGGCTGCGTAAACTGCGGCCCGGAAACCGTCTCGGGAGGCAAATTGGCTCGGAAAACGATTCTCGTTTGCGACAAGTGCGGTAAAGAGGTCGACGAGGCGCACGGCGCCGCGCTTCGCGTCACGTATACGGACGCCCGCCGCGGCTCGAAGGCCGCCGATCTCTGCGACGAGTGCGCGGGCGAGATGCCCGGCCGCGCAGTCGCCCGCCGCGGTCGCAGGCCGAAAAGCGCAAGCACCGCGTAAAGTCGCCGCGCCCGCCGGGAGCGGTCGCGGGAACCGTCCTGCGGCCGCTCTACGATGCGAAGGTGGGACTCTCCCTCCTCGCGGGGCCTGCAAACGCGGGCAAAGTCGCGCTTCTGCTCGAGCGCTATCTGGCGCGCCTGGACGACGAGCCCACGCTGATCGTGCCCACCGCGTCGGACGTCGACCGCGTCGAGCGCGACCTGCTGGCGCGCTGCGGCTGCCTGTTCAGCGGCGCGATCGGCACCTTCGACGACCTGTTCCGCCGCCTCGTCCGCGACGATCCGGCGCAACGGCCGGTCGTCACCGACGCGCAGCGGGCGCTCGTCGTCGGGCGTGCGCTCGCCGCCGCGCCGCTGAACGGCCTCGCCCGCTCCGCGCGCACCGGCGGCTTCGGCGACACGCTCCTGCAGACTCTCGGCGAGCTCGAGCAGGGGATGCTCGATCCCGAGGATCTCGGCGGCGAGCTCGCGCAGCTCTACGGCGCTTACCGCGCCGAGCTCGACCGGCTCGGCCGGTGGGATCGAGACCTGCTCCGCCGCAGCGCGGCCGAGCGTCTCCAGTCCGATCTTGGCGCGTGGCACGGCGAGCCGGTCTTCGCGTACGGGTTCGAGGACCTGACAGGGGCGGAGTGGGCGCTGCTCGAGGCGCTCGCGGGCCGCACGGACGTCGAGGTATCGCTGCCCTACGAGCCTGGACGCGTTGCGTTCGCGTCGCTCTCCCGCACGGCCGAGGATCTCTCTGCGCTCGCGGACGGGCGCATCGAGGAGCTCGGGCCGCGGTTTGCCGAGTATGCGCATCCGGCGCTCGCACACCTCGAGCGTGCGCTCTTCGACGAGACGCCGCCCCCGCCGCCCGAGCTGGACGCCGGCGTCCGCTTCCTCGAGGGGGCGGGCACGCGCGGCACGCTCGAGCTGGTCGGCGAGGAGCTCGTCGCGCTTCTCCGCGGCGGCGTTGCGCCGGAGCAGATCGCGCTCGTTGCGCCGTCGCTCGAGCAATGGCGGGCGCCGCTCGAGACGGTGCTCGGCGGCCTCGGCGTCCCGTACGCGATCGAGTCGCGCCTGCGCCTCGGCGCGACACCGCTCGGGCATGCGCTCCTGCAGCTCCTTCGCTACACGTGGCTCGACGCCGGCCGGCGCGAGCTCTTCGCGTTTCTCCGCTCCCCGTATTCCGGGCTCGGGCGCTCGGCCGTCGACTTCGTCGAGGGGCGCCTGCGCGGCCGGGCGATCCACACGCCGGCGCGCGTCGAGGAAGAGGCGGAGAAGCTGCGCGAGGCGCCCGTTCCGGCACTCGCCGAGCTGCGCGGCGCGGAGACGCCGGTCGCGGGCGTCCGCGTGCTGCTGCGCTCGATGGTCCGCTCGGCGTACGGCACCGAGGCGCCGCCGGCGGGTGAGACCTCGCGCCACGACCTGCGCGCCTACGGCGCGGCACTGCGGCTGCTCGACGAGCTCGATGGCTTCGCCGCGCTCGGCGAAGCAGTGCCGGCCGAGGACGTCGTCTCCGCGCTCGAGCGCACGGAGGTACGGCTCGCGTCGAGCGGGGAGGCGGGCCGCGTCGCCGTCGTCGACCTGCTCCGAGCGCGGACGCGCCGCTACGAGCACGTCTTCGTGCTCGCGCTCGAGGAGGGATCGCTGCCGCGCCGCACACGCGTTTCGCCGTTCCTCGACGACGATGCCCGCCGCGCGCTCGGCGGCCGCCTCGAACGGCCGGACCAGGTGAGCCGCGACCGCTATCTCTTCTACACGGCGTGCTCCCGCGCGACGCGCCGGCTCTATCTCGTGCGCGAGGCGGCGACCGACGACGGCGCGCCGCGCGAGCCGAGCCCGTTCTGGGAAGAGGTGGCCGCCGTCTTCGACGAGGAGGACGTCGCGCGGAACACAGTGCGCCGGCCGCTCTCGGCGCTCACCTGGGGCCTCGAGTCGGCGCCGTCCGAGCGCGAGCGGCTGCGCGCGCTCGCACTCCAGTCGGTCGCGGAGCCCGAGGCCGCGCACGCGCTCGCCGAGGCAAACGGCTGGCAGCGGCAGCTCGCACGGGCGCGCGGCGCGCTCCGCCGCGAGACGCGGCTGACAAGCGACGCGCTGCTCGCCTTCTACCGCGCGAAGACGATGTTCGGCGTCACCGAGCTGGAGCGCTTCGCGGACTGCTCGTCGGCGTGGCTCTTCGAGCGGATCATCTCGCCGAAGACGATCGACGCCGAGGTCGACCCGATGCTGCGCGGCTCCGTCGCGCACAGCGCGCTGCACAAGTTCTACGCCGGACTGCCGAAGGAGCTCGGTCACGACCGCGTCACGCCCGAGAACGTCGAGCAGGCGGTCGGCTTCCTGCGGCGCTGTCTGGACGGCGCCCTCCGCGGCGGCGTGCGCCTCGACCTCACCGATCTCCAGGAGGCCGAGCTCGACCAGAGCCTCTTCCGCGATCTCGAAGGGTTCGTCCGCGACGAGGCCGCGTCGCAGCTCCAGTTCGCTCCCCGCAGGTTCGAGGTGTCGTTCGGCTCCGACCGCTCGGCGCCCGAGCTCCAGCGCGGGCTGCACCTCGGAGACGACCTCCACCTGAGCGGCAAGATCGACCGCATCGACGTCGACCCGTACAGCGCGCGCGGGATCGTGCAGGACTACAAGTCGGGACGCACTGC
>JAICTB010000175.1 GCA_025936595.1 Thermoleophilia bacterium
CTCGCGCTGCTCTTCGTCGCGATGGCCCTCGACTCGGTGGTGTAGAAGATGATCGAACCCGTCTCGGATGCAGAGGTCGCCCGCAAGAACCTGGCCTGGGGCTGGGCTCTCTTCGGCCTCTTCTGGGTCCTCTTCGCCGGCACGATCGGTGTCGCGCTGATCTGGCTCTGGCTCGACTGATCGACGGCGTCTGGATCACCGAGCTCGACCCGGCCCCTGCCGCGGGCAGGCGTCTCGCGGTCAAGGATCTCTTCGACACCGCCGGCATCCGCACGACCTACGGCTCGGCCGTCTTCGCGGAGCACGTGCCGGAGAGGTCGGCGGAGGCGGTGCTGCGACTGGAGCGCGCCGGGTGGGAGAACGCAGGCAAGACGAACCTGCACGAGTTCGCCTACGGCGTCACGTCGCAGAACCTCCACTACGGCACCGTCCCGAATCCCGCGCATCCCGGATTGACGGCGGGCGGCTCGTCGGGAGGCTCGGCCGCAGCGCTCGTGCTCGGTCTCGTCGACGGCGCACTCGGCACAGACACCGGCGGCTCGATCCGCATCCCCGCCGCCTGCTGCGGCATCGTCGGGCTGAAGCCGACCTACGACCTCTGGTCGACCGATGGCGTCTTCCCGCTCGCGCCGAGCTTCGACCACGCGGGGCCGATGGCGCGGGACGTCGCCGGATGCATCGAGCTCCTCGGCGTCGAGGTCCCCGACGTGTCGCTGCGGGATCTCTCGGTCGCGACCGCCTGGGGCGATGTCGGGGTCGCGGGTACAGGGGTTGATTTTCCGACGGCAGAGGCGGTCGTGCCCGCGTTCATGCGAGAAGTCGGGGACGTGCACCGCACGCTGTACCGGGAGAACGCCGAGCTTTACGGCGAAAACATCAGCGCGAAGATCGAGCGCTGCATCGCGATCACGGACGCCGAGTACGAGACGGCCCGGCACGCGCGCTCGGACCACCGGGAGCGCGCCGAGGAGGCGTTCGGCGACCACGACGTCCTCGTCACGCCCGTGCTGTCGTGCCCGATTCCGCCCGTCGACTGCGTCGAGATCGAGGTGAGGGCGGCGATGACGCGGTTCACGTTCCCGTTCAACGCGCTCGGCTGGCCGGCCCTGGCCGTCGGCCCCGTCCAGGTCGTGGGACGGCCGGGAACGGACGGCCTGGTGCTCGCAGCGGGCCTCGCGGTCGAGTCGGCGCTCAAGACCTGACGCCGACCTGCCGACACAGAAAGCGTGAAGGGATTTCTCGCCTGCCTGGCGGCAGCCTGCGTGCTGGCGCCTTCTGCGTCCGCCGTGGTCGTGACGGCGCCGGCGGCACTGCCGAAGGGTCAGCTGTCCGTTCCCGCCGGCCACGGGCCGACGGGACTGCACGGTTTCGCGCAGCGCGTCAACGAGAGTGTGCCCGCCGACCACACGTACACGGATATCCCAGCCTTCGCCTGGAACCCGGTCCGGGGTGCATCGACCTACGAGATCCAGCTCGCGACGAGCAGAAGCTTCTCCGACTCCACCATGCTGCTGGACGACGCGACCGTGCGGACTCCGGTCACCTCGTTGCAGATCCAGCTTCCCTGGATGACGGGAGAGCCGTACGCGCTGTGGGTCCGCGTCCGCGCAGCGGTCGGGAGGCGCATCACGCGGTGGAGCTCGCCGTGGGGCTTCGATACATCCTGGCAGACCCTCCCGCAGCAGTTGAACGCGCCGAACGGTCTCGTCCGCTGGACTCCGATCGCGGGTGCGACCGCCTACGAGGTCTGGTACACGGACATCGGCATCAGGGTCAGGACGCTCACGAACGTGGCTGACGAGCGCGAGTACTGGGCGCTGCATCCGAACAATGCGAGAAGCATCCACTGGCGCGTACGTGCGCTCCGCTACGTCGCGAAGACGGCACTGCCGAACAAGATCCAGGTGATCAGCTACGGCCCGTACTCGCCTCCGTTCACCTCGACCAACAAGACGACGATCCGCCCCGGTCAGCTCGTTGCGACGAACGCGATCTCGGACGTCACGTCGACCTCGTCGCGGTTCCGCTCCAACTCGCTCATGCCGGGCTTCACGTGGTCGGGAACGATGGTTGGCGGGTTGACGAGCAACATCGGCCTCTACCGCGTCTACGTCTTCAGTGACAAGGAGTGCATCAACTCGGTGACCGTCGGCTCACTCGTCGGCGGCCCTGCCTGGGCCCCCCGGTGGGCGCCGCCGCTCCAGTTCCCCGGCACCGAGGCGGACCTGGCCGCGTTCTCGGCCGGAACCGTCCCCCTTGCCTACGGCGGCCAGGCGAATGCGCAGATGCCCGACGGGACGAAGATCGTGACCGCTGAGGAAGTCGCCGGCTCGGCAAGCTCGTCCGGCTCGTCGGGGTCCTCCGGCGCCTCGGGAGCTTCGGGTTCCTCGAGCGGATCGAGCTCGGGCTCGGGCTCGACGACGACGTCGAGTGGATCCGACCCGTCATTCACGACGGACCCGGGGACCGTGGCGCTTCCTGACAACGGCCGCTACTGGTGGACGGTCATCCCGGTGAACGCGTACGCGGATGCGAACGGGAACATCACGTACCAGGACGCGGAGCTGGCACAGGATGCATGCCGGCAGAACGGTGCTCAACCGGTGAGCATGTCGGCGTTCGGAATGCGAAGCGAGCCCGTGACGACCACGAGGTCGAGTCCGCTCGCGTCGGGCCTGCTGGGCGGCCGCGTCGTCGCTGCGTCGTCGAAGCAGCCGTCGTTCGAGCAGCTCCCCGTCGTTACCTGGACAGCCGTCTACGGCGCGCAGTCCTACGAGATCGAGCTCTCGCGGAAGTCGTATCCGTGGAGGACGGCCGTGGCCCAGACGTCGCTCGTCCCTTCGGCGACACTGAACCTCACGAAGCGGCAAGCGGGACTGTGGTACTACCGCGTGCGCGGAGTCAACGGCAATCTCCCCGGCTCCGCGATCAACATGACGTGGTCGCGGCCGACTCCCATCCGCATCAGCGGCGACGTCTTCAAGATCGTCAAGTAACGTCACGCGCGTGAGCGCGGATGCCGACCTCTCGTTCGCGCACCGCCTCGCGGACGCCGCGGACGCGATCACGATGGGACGGTTCCGTGCGCTCGACCTGCACGTCGACACGAAGCCGGACCTCACGCCGGTGTCCGAGGCGGACCGTGCGGCGGAGGAGAAGGTGCGCGAGCTCATCGCCGCCTCGGGACGGGGCGAGAACGTGCTGGGCGAGGAGTTCGGCGACGACGGCGGCGACGCGAAGTGGATCGTCGATCCGATCGACGGCACGACGAACTACGTGCGCGGCGTTCCCGTGTGGGCGACCCTGCTCGCGCTCGAGCGCCAGGGCGAGGTGGCGGTTTCGCTCGTCTCTGCGCCCGCGCTGCACCGGCGCTGGTGGGCCGTGCGCGGCGAGGGCGCATTCGCCGAAGGCGTGCGCTGCGCGGTGTCGCGGGTTGCACGGGTCGAGGATGCGGCGGTCTCGACGACGTCGGCGCGCCGCATGCCGGACGGCTGGCGGGAGCTCGTGCGGCGCGCGTGGTCGAACCGCGGCCTCGGCGACTTCTGGCAGCACTGCCTCGTCGCGGAAGGCTCGCTCGACGTCGCGACGGACGGGCCGTACATGCGCGTCTGGGACTACAGCGCCGTGCGGCTCCTCGTCGAGGAGGCGGGCGGCCGCGCGACGACATTCGAGGGTGAGGCGCCGGCCGACCGCAGGAGCCTCGTGACGACGAACGGGCTGCTCCACGACGAGGTGGTCTCACTCTTGCGCCCCTAGCGAGCGCCCGTCCTCCGAGGGTCCTCTGAGGATCCTCGGAGGAACCACCTGCGGCGAACGCGAGGGTCGCGCTCCTCCACGAACGCGCGAAGGCGAGCTCGCGCCTGCTTCTTGTTGCGGCCGAACGCCGCCAGCACCTCGTCCTCGTCGACCCATGGGTCGGGCGGATAGAGGCCGATCAACGCGCCGTAGCTGCAGTGCGGCCAGTCCTCCGGGCGCTCTGCGAGATTTGCCCGCGGTGCGTTGTAGGCGATGTAGCGCTGCAGCTCCAGCAGGTGCCATTCCGTCTCGACGACCGCGTCGAAGAAGCGGCTCTGCCAGAGAGCGCCGCGACGGCCGTGCTCCGCGTTGAACCAGCGCGCGTAGCGGCTGTTCAGGCGCTGAAAACCGCTGCTCAGCGTGAGTTCCGTCAGGCGGACAGCGACGTGGTAGTGCGTTCCGAGAACGGTGTAGCCGAGGCATTGCCAGGCGCTCTGCTCGAGCTCAAAACCGAACATCCGCATGAACATGTCGCGGTGGTAGTCGTTGGGAAACGCCTTCAGGCCGGCGACCGCGACCGTGTTCACGTGATAGACAGCGCCGATCTCCTCGATGCGCGGCGGAGAGCCCATCGCGCGAGCGTGCCCACGCCGCGAGGGAGGCGCAATTGTCCGTTCCACAATCGTCGCAAGATTGTTTCGCTTCCTCTGAGGGTCCTCTGAGGACCCTCAGAGGCGGCCGTTAGGAAATCGCGGCGCGAACGGCTGCTTCGTACACCGCGTCGCGGGAGTAGCGGTCGAGCTCGGCGGAGAGGACGTCGCTCGGGTTCGGCGGGTTGCCGGCAGGGAACGGAGCCGGCACACCGTCGAGGTCGATCCCCTCGATGCGCTCGCGCTCGTCGATCTCGAGCGAGACGGCGTGGCCGAGCCGCGAGCGAAGCCAGCCCGCGAGGAGGTGCCCCTGCGCGCGCGTGCCATGCACACGGAGCTCGCGCACATCGGCAACATCCGGCCAGAGCGAGGCGAGCAGCGAGCGCCAGCGCTCCGTGCGCGTCCACGCGATGTCCGACACCGCCGTGCGCTCGAACACCTCCACGAGCTGCGCGTACCCGCCGGGTACGAGATCCCACTCCGTGGAGTCGACGATTAGCCGGTCGACGATTTCGAGCATCTGCTCCAGCTCGCCCGAGCCGAACGAGGGCATGCCTCGCCAACGGCAGAACACGGGCAGGTCCGAGATGAGCAGCGGCCGCACGATCGACGCCGGTGCGATCGCGCGCGCCCCGCGCAGCGTCAGGTCGATCACCTCGCCGCAGATCGCGCGGTCGCCGATCGGGAAGCAGCGGATCGAGAGGCCCGCGTCAATGCCGTCCGGCTCGTCCGGCCTGGGCA
>JAICTB010000111.1 GCA_025936595.1 Thermoleophilia bacterium
GGAGAAGGCGCTGAACCAGATCGCCAACGGCTCCGTCGTCGAGTTCCAGGTCGCCGGCCAGTGCGGCCTCGGCGTGCTCGACGCCGCCAAGGAGAAGGGCATCTTCGGCGTCGGCGTCGACGCCGACCAGGGCTACCTCGGAAAGCACGTGATGACGAGCGCCCTGAAGAAGGTCGACGTCGCCGTCTTCTCGGCGATCGGCCAGGCCAAGGCCGGCAAACTGAAGGGCGGCAAGAACGCCGTCTTCAGCGCGAAGGTCAACGGCGTCGGCTACGGCAAGTGGAGCCCGAGGGTCCCGCTCTCGATCAGAAGCGCCGTCCTCAAGCAGTTCAAGCTCCTGAAGGCCGGCAAGGTCAAGGGGATCCCCGCGACCGTCAAGTAGCCGGTTCGTTCGAACGTGGATCTGCGACGGGGCGGGCCGAGAGGCTCGCCCCGTTACGTTGTGCAGGCTCACATGCGGCGGGCGGCGATCATCTCTGCGGCGGCACTGCTGGCGAGCGGCTGCGGCTCCGCCCATCCGAAGGCGACCACGACCGCTCCGCCGAGGCCGAAGCCTGCTCCCTCGGGGCTCGCCGTCGGCGTGGTCGGGCCACTTGCGATCAGCGTCACCGGAACGCACATCCGGCGCGGCCCGCTCGAGGAGCTCCTCGGCGTTCCACTCGTGCTCGTCTCGGCGAAGTCTCTCCCGCTGGCCACCGTCGCGGCGGCCGCGGCAGCGACGCCCACCTCGCACTTCGCGTTCGTCGGGGCATCGACCGGCGGATCGCACCGCCCGAATCTCGTCGGGGTCGTCCTGCGTGACGAGCAGGCGGCGCTGCTCGGCGGCGTCGTCGCGGGCTTCGTCGCCAAGGAGCGAGGCGGAGCCTCGGGACGCGTCGCCTGGGTCGGCCCCGAGGAGCAGGCGCTTACACGGGCCTTCGTGCGCGGCGTGCACGAGTCGTTCCCGTCGGCGACCGTCCTCATCGCGTCGTCGAAGCGGATTCCCACCCGCTGCAAGGAGGCGGCGCTCGGCGCACTCGCGCGCGGCGCGGTCGTCGTGATGGCGCACGGCGGGCCCTGCGCGGCTGCGGCGGCCGACGGCGCGCACCAGCAGAATCACCCCGCGCTGAGCGTCGACGACTTCGAGCTGCCGAGCGTCGCCGCGACGGTGGTCACCCGCGACGCGGTCGCCGGCGTCTTCCACGGCGGCGAGGACCTCGTGTTCGGCGCCGCGAGCGGTGCGATCGGCATCGGGCGGCTCGATCCGCTGATCTCACCTGCGACCGCCGTCCGCGCGCGGGCGGCGGCAGAGGAGCTCGCGAGCGGTCTCCGGCCGACTGGGTAGGATCGCGGGCGCATGCCTGAGGGTGCTTTGCTCGAGCTGCGCGGGATCACCAAGCGGTTCCCGGGCGTGCTCGCCAACGACAACGTCAGCTTCGAGCTTCGCGCCGGCGAGGTGCACGCGCTGCTCGGAGAGAACGGCGCCGGCAAGTCGACGCTGATGAACATCCTCTACGGGCTGTACACGCCCGACGAGGGCGAGATCTTCCTGCACGGGCGGCCGATCGACCTAGGCTCGACGAGGGCCGCGATCGAGCACGGGATCGGGATGGTGCACCAGCACTTCATGTTGATCCCGGTGATGACCGTGGCGGAGAACATCGTCCTCGCCACCGAGCCGCGCCGTGCGGGCGTGCTGATGGACTACGACGCTGCGCGCAGGCGGGTGCGCGAGCTCTCGGAGCGCTACGGCCTGCTCGTCGACCCGGATGCGCGGATCGACCGGACGTCGGTCGGCCAGCAGCAGCGCGTCGAGATCCTGAAGGCGCTCTACCGCGGCGCCGAGATCCTGATCCTCGACGAGCCCACGGCGGTGCTGACACCGCAGGAGGCGAAGGAGCTCTTCGAGATCATCCGCTCCCTTACGGGCCAGGGGAAGTCGATCATCTTCATCTCGCACAAGCTGAACGAGGTGCTGGAGGTGGCAGACCGCGTGACGACGCTGCGCCGCGGCGTCGTCGTCGACACGATCGACGCCGAGGGCGCGACCGAGGAGGGGCTCGCGCGCATGATGGTCGGGCGCGAGGTGCTCCTCCGCGTCGACAAGAAGCCGTCGCAGCCCGAAGGCGCACTGCTGCAGGTCGAGCATCTCTCGGTGGTCGACGACCGCGGCCTCGAGATGGTGCGGGACGTCAGCTTCGAGGTGCGCGCGGGGGAGATCCTCGGGGTCGCCGGCGTGGACGCGAACGGCCAGAGCGAGCTGATCGACGCGATCGCCGGGCTGCGACACGTCAGCGCCGGCCGCATCGTCGTCGACGGCCGCGACATGACGAACGCGGATGCGAAGGACACGCTCGATGCGGGCATCGGCCACATTCCCGAGGACCGCCACCGCCGCGGCCTCGTGCTGCCGTTCTCGTTGACGGAGAACCTCGCCCTGCACGCCTACCGCCACGCGCCGAACTCGCGCCGCGGGCTCCTCAACCCGCGGGTGATGACGGCGCGCGCGCGCAAGCTCCTGAGCGAGTTCGACGTGCGCGGCGGTGCACCCGCGACGCCCGCGTTCGCCCTCTCCGGCGGGAACCAGCAGAAGGTCGTACTCGCCCGGGAGATCGACGGCGACCCGAAGGTCCTGATCGCCGCGCAGCCGACCCGCGGGCTCGACGTGGGCGCGATCGAGTTCGTCCACCGCCGCCTCGTCGAGCAGCGCGACGCGGGCCGCGCCGTCCTCCTCGTCTCGCTCGAGCTCGAGGAGATCCTGTCCCTCTCAGACCGCATCCTCGTGATCTACGAGGGCCGTATCGTCGGCGAGTTCCCGCCGAGCGCGACGGAAGAGGAGCTCGGCCTCGCGATGACCGGTGGGAGGGCGGCGGCATGACCGACGAGCTGTCCGCGGAAGAAGCGATCGAGCCGCCGCCGCCGGACGGGATCCCGCAGCCGCAGCAGCACTTCCGGTCGCGTTTCGGCGGGCTGAAGGGCGCCATCGCCCCGCTCCTGACGACGATCCTCGCGTTCTTCATGGGCGGCCTCGTCGTCCTCCTCACGGGCAAGAACCCGATCAGGGTCTACAAGGCCGTCTGGGACGGCACGGGCCTCAACTGGTTCGTCCACGTCGGCCATCACTCCGCGCGGGTCCCCTTCGGGACGGCGCACATGTGGTTCCCGTGGGACACGGCCTCGATTGCCGCGCAGAACCTGCAGCAGACACTGCTTGTGACGACCCCGATCATCCTCACCGGGCTCGCGGTCGCGTTTGCGTTCCGCTGCGGCATGTTCAACATCGGCGGCCAGGGCCAGTACTTCGCGGGAACGATCTTCGCCGTCTGGTTCGGCTCGTCCTTCAACGGCATGGCGCCGTTGCTGCACGTGCTCCTCTGCCTCGTCGTCGGCACGATCGCCGGGGCGGTGTGGGCCGGCATCGCCGGCATCCTCAAGGCGACGGTCGGGGCGCACGAGGTGATCTCCACGATCATGCTGAACTGGATCGCGATCTGGGTCGGCTCCTACCTGTTCGGCCAGGGAGGGCCGCTGCAGAACTCGGCGCAGAAGTCGATCCCCATCTCGAACGACATCTTCGACGGCGCGAAGCTGCCGGTGTTCTGGGGCCTGAAGCTGCTGCAGGGGCTCTCGATCGGGATCTTCATCGCGCTTGCGATGCTGGTCGTCTACTGGATCGTGATCAACCGCACGACCCTCGGCTTCGAGGTGCGCGCCGTCGGGTTCAATCCCGAGGCGGCCCGCTACGGGGGCGTCTCGGTCGCCCGCAACTACTTCCTGGCGATGGCGATCTCCGGCGCGTTCGCCGGTCTCGCCGGCGCCGTCGACATCACCGGCTGGGAGTACCGGATCGGCCAGAACGACATCCAGCTCGGCGGCAGCTCCGGGATCGGCTTCATCGGTCTGGCGGCGGCCCTACTCGGCCGGAACACGACGCTCGGCGTCGGGTTCGCATCGCTCCTCTTCGGGGCGCTGATCAACGGCACCTCCGGGCGGCAACTCGACCCGTCGATCTTCCGGCCCGACCTCGCCGGGAACCTGACGACGATCATCCAGGGGCTCGTGATCCTGTTTGTCGGGCTGAACCTCGGCGGCGTGTGGGTCTGGCTGAAGCGGAGGAGGCGCGCATGAATGCCGTTGCGGCACGCCTCGGCGGCATCGGCTGGACGCACCCGAGGACGATCGGGATCCTCGGCATCGTGCTCGGGGCGCTGGCCTTCTGGCTCGCGCTGCCGCCCCTCGCCTCGCGCACAGCCGCGCTGCCGGTTGCGATCGGGATCCTCGCGGTCGCGGCGGGGATCTGGACGTTCTCGCGCGACGAGCGCCGCGTCGGGGGCGGCGCGATCGCGGCCGGCCTGCTCGGCATCGCCTTCGGGGTGCTCGCGACCCGCTCGTCGTCGACGCACCTCGACGAGGTCGTCGTCTGGAGCGCCCTCGGCGCGGCCACGCTGCGGTATGCGACGCCGCTGATCTACGCCGCGATCGGCGGGCTCTTCTGCGAGCGCAGCGGCGTGATCAACGTGGCGCTCGAGGGGATGCTGCTGACCGGGGCGTTCTTCGGCATCTGGGGCGCGATCTGGGCCCAGTCCTGGGCCGGCAGCGCGGCGTGGCTCGTCGGTGTCGGATCCGCGGCGCTCGCGGGCATGGTGCTCGCCACCGTCCACGCGATCTGGGCGATCCACCTGAAGGTCGACCAGATCATCTCGGGCTTCGCGCTCAACTTCCTCGCGCTCGGCATCACGGGGTACCTGTTCATCGACAAGTACGGCGACACCGGCACCCCGGGCGACGTCCCGGGCATCCCGGACGTCCACATCCACTTCCTCCAGAACTGGTACTTCGTCGGGCCGATCATCGGGCAGCTCAACCTGATGATCTGGCTCTCGTTCGTACTGCTCGTCGGGACGTACATCCTCGTCTTCCGGACGCCGTTCGGGCTGCGCCTGCGCGCGGTCGGCGAGCACCCGCGCGCCGCGGACACCGTCGGCATCTCGGTCTACAAGGTGCGCTACGTCGCCGTCATCGCCTCCGGGGCCATCGCGGCGATGGGCGGGGCGTACCTCTCGATCGGCTTCGTTCATTCGTTCAACGAGGGCATGACGAACGGCACCGGCTTCATCGGCCTCGCCGCGCTCGTCTTCGGCAAGTGGAGGCCGTTCCCGACGTGGGGCGCGACACTCCTCTTCGGCTTCTCGAGCGCGCTTGCAGACCGGCTCCCGAACGCCTACGGGAACCAGTGGGGAACGCTCTTCCAGGCGCTGCCGTACCTCCTGACCCTCGTCGCCGTCGCCGGCGTGATCGGGCGGTCGATCGGCCCCGCGGCGGCTGGGCGCCCGTATGAGAAGCAGTAGGGCGGCCGCCCGCACCGCCGTCTTCCTCGGCGCGCTCGCGCTCCTCGCGATCCCGGCCGGGATCGTCGCCGCGCAGTACCTGAACGGGGTCGCGCTCCTGCGCGCGCTCTACGTCGCGGTGCCGGCGGCGTGCGTGCTCGCCGTCGTGGCCGTCGCCTGCGCGCGTCGCGCGCGCTTCGGCGCCGCCCGGAGCCTCCGCGGCGGCTCCGGCTCTGTCCGCGCGGCGCGGTTCCTCGCCTGGGCCGGCCTGTATGCCGGGATCACCGGCGCGCTCGCGCTCGCGGTCTACGGCGCGCTCCGCTGGGCGCAGTAGCCCTTCTCACCGGACGGGGCTACCCTTAGCGGCCCGTGTTCGAGATCGGCAACAGTCTTCGCGAAGCTCGTCTGCGCCGCGGCGTCGACTTCGCGCAAGCGGAGGTCGCGACGAAGATCCGCGGCAAGTACCTGCTCGCGCTCGAGGAGGAGCGGTTCGAGCTCCTGCCCGCCCAGACCTACGTCAAGGGCTTCCTCCGCACCTACGCCGAGTACCTCGGCCTCGACGGCCAGCTCTACGTCGACGAGTTCAACTCGCGGTTCGTCAGCGGCGCGGACGAGCACGAGCCGCGGACGCGGCGCTCGGCCGCGCGGCCGGAGCGGCGAAACCGGCGGCTCGAGACGAATGTCGTGCTGCTGGCGCTCGGCGCGGTTGCGATCCTGACCGTGATCGTGATCTCAGCCTGGAAGGTCAGCGGCGGCACGACTCCCGCGACGAAGCCGACGACGTCGGTCGTAACCACGCGAACGGGCGCGCCTCCGCCGCTCCTCACCGTGACTGCGCTGCGCGGCTCGACGCACGTGATCGCACGCGTCGCCAACGCACGCGGCAACGTGGCCTACGACGGAACGGTGCAGGAGGGCGATGCGCCCGTCGGCATCCGCGGCCGACGGCTCTGGGTGCAGATCGACTCGCCGGAGAACCTGCGCATCCAGGTGCGCGGCAAGCTCGTCCACGTGCCGGGGCTCGAGCCGCGCGTGATCATCATCACGGCCACCGGTTGGCGTCCCGCCTAAGATCATCGATCGTCGCGTCGGGCTCGGAGCTCGTCCGCGGCGACCGCAACGATCGAAACGGACCGTTTCTCGCCGGGTCGTTGCTGCGGCTCGGGATCGAGCCGGCACGGATCACGATCGTGGGGGACGACGCCGCCGATCTCGAGGCGGCTCTCTCCGCGGGGCTCGAGCACGACCTGCTCGTCGTCTCGGGCGGGCTCGGCCCGACCCACGACGACCGGACGATCGAGCTGCTCGCGCGCGCGGCCGGCGTCGAGCTGGCGGTCGACGAGGAGCTCGCGGCGGAGATCGAGACGCTCTCACGGCGGGTCGCGACGCGGCTCGGCCGCCCCTACGCGGAGTTCGAGCACGGTGTCCGCAAGCAGGCGATGCTGCCCACGGGCGCGCTCTGGGTCGGGCTCGTCGGCACGGCGCCTGCGGTCGTGCTCGAGCACGCGAACGGCGTGGCGGTCGCGCTGCCGGGACCGCCGCGCGAGCTGCAGGAGCTCTGGCCGCGCGTCCTCGAGACGCCGCCGCTGCGCCGGCTGCTCGAGCAGGCCTCTGCGCCCGAGCGGCGTGTGCTGCGGCTGCATGGCGTCTCGGAGTCCGCGGTCGCACAGGCGCTCGCCGCCGCCGGCGGAGAGGGGGACGGCGTCGACGTGACGATCTGCGCACGCGAGTTCGAGCTCCACATCGACCTCTTCGTGCAGCCCGGCGCGGAGGCGCGGGCGGACGAGCTCGAGCGGCGCCTGGTCGAGGCGCACGAGCGGTTTCTGTTCTCGCGCGACGAGCGTTCGACGGCCGAGCTCGTGCTCGCGCTCGTGCGCGGGCGCGGCCTGACGATCGCCACCGCCGAGTCGTGCACCGGCGGCCTCGTGGCGGCGCGTCTTACCGACGTCCCC
>JAICTB010000041.1 GCA_025936595.1 Thermoleophilia bacterium
AGGCTGCTGAGCGTGAGGAATGAGTCATTCGCATAGCCGAGGCTGCGAATCACAGCTGCGCCCGCTCGGTCGTCCGCCGCGAGCGCGGAGCCGATCGCCGCTGCCTGCGCAAGCAGCAGAAGGAACCCGGTCGCTGCACCGCCCGCCAGCGCCGCTGCGGCCGCGGCGCGCGAGGCACCTTCGCGCCGGAGTACCGCCGCAACCGCGACCGCGAGCACGACGAACGCGAGCCCCGCGCCGGCGCGGATGTATCCCTGCGCGACGATCGAGCTTGCATGCGCTGCCGCCCAGGCCGGCTCGCGGCCGGGTGCCACGTCGCCGCCGGGGGGCATCGGAAAGGCAATTGCCGCAAGCACGTTCAATCCGGTGTAGGCGACGCCTGCAAGAGGCAGCAGCCGCTCCGTGCGAGTCTGATCTTCCATCGAGATCCTCCAGTCGTCTCGGGTTGACATGGAGAGCGTGATCGCCCGCAACGCGCGCCGCGTCTGGCGTGAGTCGTGACATCGATCTCTGCGAGGCCCAGTCGTCGCGCTCGCGCTTACGACCAGCGACGGACGCGGGTACATCGCGCGATGGATGCGAAGTCCGTCTGGGCGCTCTAGCGTTCCTGCGATGACGCTGCTTTCTCGCCAACGAATCCCGTTGCCCGACGCGATCCTGTCGTTGTGTCTCATCGCCGTCGCCGAGTCGGAGGTTTGGCTCGGCTGGCACGACGGAGGCGACGGGGTGCCAGGCGGGCCGAGGTGGGTCGAGGCGATCGTGCTCGCAGTGCCCGCCGTCGCGCTCGCATGGCGGCGACGATCGCCGACTACCACCGCAGTGGTGATCGGCGGTGCGTCTGTGCTGCAAGTCGCGGCGGTTGCGCGCTACGCGCCGTTCTTGCCGCTTCTGCTGCCGCTGCTGCTCGCGAACTACGCCAACGCCGCCCACGGACGGTCGCGCATCCGCGTACTCGGCCTCGCAGCGGTCGCCGGAGGCGTGGCTGCGGTTGTCGGCTTGATTCCGGAGGCCCGGACGAGCAGCGAGGCCCTGTTCAGCTCCGTCGTCGTGGCCGGGTCGTGGCTCGTCGGCGACGTCGTTCGACAGCGGCAGCAGCGGCTCGAGATCGTCGAGGCAGCGCGGGACGAGTGGGCCTGCGCGGCGGTCGCCGCGGAGCGCGTGCGGATCGCGCGGGAGCTCCACGATGTCGTCGCGCACAGCGTCAGCGTGATGGGCGTGCAAGCCGGCGCCGCGCGCATGCTGCTCGACCAGGATGTGGCGAAGGCGCGTCACGCGCTTGCCTCGATCGAGGCGACGGCGCGCGATTCCGTCGCGGAGCTGCAACGGCTGCTCACAATCCTCAGGACGGTGGATTCGGATGAGCTCGAGCCGCAGCCGACGCTCTCGGATCTTCCGGCGCTCGCAGCGGCCACCCGCGCCGCCGGGCTTGCGGTGCATCTTGAGGCCGACGCCCGTGCGGCTCGCCTCGCACCGGGCCCAAGCCTCGCTGCGTACCGGATCGTCCAGGAGGCGCTGACGAACGTCCTCAAGCACGCGCGGGCGACCCGCGCCGACGTTCGCGTCGCGGTTGCGGGCGACGCGCTGGAAGTTGAGGTGGCCGACGACGGCCGCGGTGTCGCGCTCCGTCGCCGTCGTGGGCACGGTCTGATCGGGATGCGCGAGCGGGCGCTGCTCTACGGCGGCACGCTGGAAGCCGGCCGGCGCGGTGACGGTGGATTCACCGTGCGCGCGCGGTTCCCCCTCGGCGGTCGGTCGACGTGATCCGCGTTTTGCTTGCGGACGACCAGGCGCTCGTTCGTGCGGGGTTCCGGATGATCCTCCAGGCGCAGCGGGACATCGATGTCGTCGGCGAGGCCGGCGGTGGAGCCGAGGCCGTACGGCTGGTCGCCGAGCTCGAACCCGACGTCACGCTGATGGATGTTCGAATGCCCGAGCTCGACGGTATCGAGGCGACCGCGCGCATCGCACGCGCAGGCAGCGCTACCCGCGTCGTCATCCTCACGACCTTCGACCTCGACGAGTATGTCTACCGCGCATTTCGCAGCGGGGCGTCGGGTTTTCTGCTCAAGAACGGCAAGCCCGAGCGGCTGATCGAAGCGGTGCGCGCAGCGGCGGCGGGCGAGGCTCTACTCGCGCCTGAGCCCACGCGCCGGCTCATCGAGCGCTATGCGACGGAGCCGACGCCGGCCGCCGAGCCGCGGCTCGCTGAGCTGACGGAGCGTGAGCTGGACGTCCTGAAGCTCGTTGCAGGCGGTCTGTCGAACGCAGAGATCGCGCAACAGCTCTACCTCAGCCACGGCACGGTCAAGACGCACGTGACGCGGATCCTCGCCAAGCTCGGTCTTCGCGACCGCGTCCAGGCCGTGGTGCTCGCCTACGAGACGGGTGTCGCACGACCGGGCAGCCGCCAGTAGAAGTCGGCACCGGCTGGCGAGGGATGTGCGACGCGGCTCAGCTTGCGGCGCGCGGTGTCTCGGTCGACCTGCAGGAGGAGCGCAACCTCAGCTGTCGCGAGCGGTTCGTCTGTCCACGCGAGCACGTCTTCGACACGTTCGGGCCTCGCGCGGCGCTCGAGCTCGGGCGCGAGGTTCGCAATCGCGGTCTCGTACGCCTCGATCGGGTTGAAGCCCGGGATCGACGCGGTACGTCCGTCGTCCGGGCGCACGAGCTCGTAGCTCGGCGCCGTGTAGCGGCGCGCGCCTCGCGGGCCGCCGAGCTTGTGGTCGAGCGCGCGCGCTGCGCCCGAGGGGGTGCGCGCGGCGGCGATGTCCACCTGCAGCGCTTCTTCGACGGTGTCGGTGTCGCACCACCGCCGTAGGTCGCGCGCGTCGAGGCCGACGTCGGCCGCCGCCGCGGCGATGAGATCGGGATCGTCAAGGAGGCCGCCCGTCATCGTGCGGACGCGGAGTCGCCGCAGGAGCGGCTCCTCGAGCGCGGGCGCGTGCAGCCGTGCCGCCACGACCGCGCGGCACGCGGGCTCGGACGACGCGGGTCGCGGATACGGCGCGGGGTCGATCGGCATCCCGTAGCGGCGCTGGAGGCCCGGCGCACCCTCGGCGAGCTTCTCCGCCTCGCCCGGCTCGAGCGTCAGGACGATCATGCGCGTCCGCCACGCGAGCTGGTCGCCGTAGTGCCAGCGCAGCCGCCTGCGCACCGGCTCGGCGGAGAACGCGAACGGGCAGGCGGGATCGGTGTAGTGGGTGACCTCGAGCTGCACGGTGACCGACGCTACGTGAGAGGCTGAGCGCCGTGAGCACGTGGACGAACTGGGTGGGCAACCAGACGTGCGCTCCGGCGGAAGTCGCGGCGCCGCGGAGCGAGGACGAGCTCGCCCAGCTCGTCGCCGACGCGACGCGGCGCGGAGTGCAGGTCCGCGTCGCCGGCGCGGGGCACTCGTTCACGCCGGTCGTTGCGACCGACGGCCTGCTCCTCGACCTGCGCGGCCTGGCAGGTATCCGCTCGATCGACGCGGAGCGGCGACGCGTCGTCGTCGGGCCGTCGACGACGATCGGCGAGTTCGGCGAGCCGCTCTGGGAGCAGGGGCTTTCGCTCGTCAACCAGGGCGATATCGTCGCGCAGCAGATCGCGGGCGCGGTCTCGACGGCGACGCACGGCTCGGGCTTGCGTCTCGGCAGCTTCTCGTCCGGTGTTCGCCGCATGCGCCTTGCGACCGCGCGCGGAGAGATCGTCGAGATCGGCGAGGACGAGCCGGATCGCCTGCACGCAGCGCAGGTCGCCGTCGGGATGCTCGGCGCGATCGCCGAGCTCGAGCTCGAGGTGGCCGAGGCATATCGCCTCCGCGAGCGGATAGAGCACTGGAGCTGGGCCGATGCGTGGGAGCCGTTCGAGGAGCTCGCGCGGGAGCATCGTCACTACTCGTTCTTCTGGATGCCGTCGGAGGACTCGGCGGCGCTGTATGGACTGGCGCAGCCGGGCGTCGCCCTGGTCGACCGCTGCCACGTGAAGATCTACGACGAGGTCGATGCGTCGGTGCCGGACTCCCAGGAGCCCCACCGCCGCGTCGGGCCGGCGCATGTCATCTATCCGATGGTGTACGAGCCCAACTTTCACGAGCTCGAGTACTTCGTGCCGTTCGACCGCGGGCGGGAGGCGCTCGCCGCGATGCGCGAGCTGATGCTCGCGCGCCTCCCGTCATCGATCTTCCCGATGGAGGTGCGCACCGTTGGACGCGAGGAGGCGTTGCTCTCGCACAGCTACGGCCGCGACACCGTCGTGATCTCGGTCTCCGGCACGCCGGGCACCGAATACGGCCCGTACCTGCGTGACGTCGACCGGCTGCTCGGAGAGTTCGACGCACGCGTGCATTGGGGGAAGCTGCACTTCCTGACGCGCGAGCAGCTCTTCGCGCGCTACCCGCGCGCGGACGAGTTCATCGAGATGCGGCGTACGCTCGATCCCGGCGGAACGTTCCTGAACGCGCATCTCGCGCCGCTCTTCGCCTGACGGCGGTCGCGCGTTTAGGTGAGGGAAAGCGGTGCGCCCGCGATCGCGCCTGCGCGCAAGCGGATGACGGCGTGCCGCGGCAGCGTGCCGCTCCACCGGAAGAATCCACCTGCGCCGCGATGAACCGTCGCCACGGTGCGCCAGGTTCCGCGGACCTTGCGCTCGATGCGTCCCGTCGCGCCGGTGTCCGGTGCGCGGAACTGCCCCCACAACGAGACGCGTGAGCCGCGCCGCGCGGTCTGCGCGAGCGGCAGCTCGAACGCGGCGAAGGACGGCTTCGACTTGTTGGTGAGCGTGACGAGCCCGCTCTGGAAGCGTGCAAGGTTCGGCTCGTCCCGGTAGAGAAAGTGGATCAGTAGGTCGACGCGCGACGTCCGGTATGCGGCGTAGGCGCTCTCGCTCTCGTAGCGGGCCTGCCGGCTGAACGGCACGCCGAGCAGCGGGTCGGGCGGGTTCGTCTGGTACCCGTATTCGGTCAGCCAGATGCGTGCGCGGCCGAAGTTGCGCGTGACGAGCCCGACGAGCTTCGAGATCGTCGCCATCGTGATCGTCGCGCAGCGCGCGCAGCCGCCGGAGAAGGGCGACTCGCGCTTCGGGTTGAGCGGATACGGGTTGTGCGCGTACGCGTCGAGATGCGCGTGCGCCCTGTGCATGCCCGTCAGCCACGCGACCGGCGAGACGCCGCCGATCGATGCGCGCGGGGCCGTGCCGCCGCCCGCGACTTGTGCACGGGGGAGCTGTGCGTGAATCGCGGCGTAGGCGGGATTGAGCAGGCGCGACGTGTAGACGGCAGGCGTCGTGGGCCGGAGCCAGCGCACCTGATTGGGCTCGTTCCAGATCAGCCAGCGACGTACCCACGAATAACGGATCGCGGCGGCGGTGGCGAATGCGCGGAATGTGCTTGCCGAACGAGGTGCCCAGTTCGAAGACTTGCCGCCGTTCGCCCAGGTCGGGGTTCCGACGAGCTGCAGTACGACGTCGATGCCGTGCGCGTGCAGGCCGTCGAGCACCTCGTCGTCCGTGGCCCAGTCGTACGCGGGGTCCGATGGATCGCGACCGACCGCCGGCCGCTTCGCCGCGACCTCGTTCCAGCGGACGGTGAAGCGAACAACGCGGACGCCGAGCAGATCCAGCCGTGCGAGCCGGTCTTCGAGCGTGCCCGGACCATCCTCGAGCCATGCATCGTCGGTGAGGCCGAACTCGACGCCGGTCGCGGCGCGGGCGCGGGGGGTCGCAACGGCGGCGGCGAGGACCACCGCGGCGAGTGCGACGAGGACGACGACAACTGCGCTGCGCCTCATCTTGAAAACACATGGACGGTCGGGCCGCGTCCCAAACACCTGTGGATCATCTTTGACACATTCGTCACAGTCGCGTTGCCCACCTGTTGCAGGTTGACCGGTAGCGTCGCCTGCATGACGAAAACAGCAACTCCCTGGGGTCCGGCGACGCTTGTGGACAAGGTCGACATCAAGCAACGCGCCGGCGAGAAGCGGTTCTCGTCCGTGCTCGAGCTGCTCGAGACGGACGGCGGCGAGCGCCTGATCCGGTTCGCCTACTCGACCGGCGGCGCGGCGCGGCGCGGCCCGGTGACGATGAAGGCGCGCGACGTGGAGCGGCTCCGCGACGCGGTGGCGAAGAAGCCGGAGCTCGCTGAGACGCTCGGAGGCCTCTTCGACCGAGGAGCGGCCTAGACGAGAACGGCAGCCGACAATCGAGCCGCGTCGACAAGCGAGCCGAGTATGAGCGCGCCGTCGGTCGAGCCGAGTAGCGCGTCGACCGCGTGCTCCGGGTGCGGCATCAGCCCGAAGACGTTGCCGTCTCCGTTCAGCACACCGGCGACGTTCCCGACCGCCCCGTTCGGGTTGGCGCCGTCGGCGTAGCGCAAGGCGATCTGACCGTTCGCGTCGAGCTCCTCGAGGAGTGCGTCGTCCACGAACCAGCACCCGTCGCCGTGCTTGACGGGGATGGACAACTCTCGGCCCTGGCCGCAGCGAGACGTGAACGCCGACTCGCTCGTCTCCACAATTAGCGCGACGTCGCGGCAGACGAACGAGAGCGACTCGTTCGGGCGCAGCGCGCCGGGAAGCAAGCCCGCCTCGGTGAGGATCTGGAAGCCGTTGCAGATCCCGAGCACCAGGCCGCCGTCCGCTGCGAAGGCCGAGACCGCCTGCATCACCGGCGAGAAGCGCGCGATCGCGCCGCAGCGCAGGTAGTCGCCGTACGAAAACCCGCCGGGGAGGACGACGGCCGCCGTCGCCGCTGGCAGCTGCTCGTCGGTGTGCCACACGCGCGGGCTCTCGGCGCCCAGGAGCTCCAGTGCGCGCTGGGCGTCGCGGTCGTCGTTCGACCCCGGAAAGACGACGACGGGGATCACGGGGGCCGGAGCAATGCTCATGCGGCGCCCAACTCGATGGTGTAGCTCTCGATCAACGGGTTCGTCAGGAGCTGCTCGCACATCCGCTCGAGCTCGGCCAGCGCCTCCGCGCGGTCCTCCGTCGCGAGCTCGACGTCCACGAGCCGGCCGACCCGGGTCTCCGCGACGTCGAACCCGAGGTGGCGGAGCGAGCCTTCGACCGCCTGGCCCTGCGGGTCGAGGATGCCCGGCTTCGGCCGGACGAGGACGGTCGCCCTCAACGGAGCACCACCCCCGGGTCGCTCAGGTAATCGTCGAAGTCGAGCTCGGTCAGGCGCTCGAACGCCTCGACATAGCGCGCTCGCGTCCCGCTGACGACCGCGGCCGGCAGCCGCGGGCCGGGATCGGTCTTGTCCCAGCCGAGCGACTCGCAGTAGTCGCGCACGAACTGCTTGTCGAAGGAGGGAGGAGTCGCGCCCGGGCGGTAGTCGTCTGCGGGCCAGAACCGGGAGGAGTCGGGCGTGAACGCCTCGTCGCCGAGCACGATCGTACCGTCCGTGTCGACCCCGAACTCGAGCTTCGTATCGGCGAGGATGATCCCGCGCTCCCGGGCGTAGGACGAGACGAACGAGTAGAGCTCGAGGGCCGTCGACTCCACCTCGGCGAAACGCTCGGCACCCACGAGCTCGGCTGCGGCCGCGCGGTCGATGTTCTCGTCGTGCCCGCTCTGAGCCTTCGTCGCCGGCGTGAAGATCGGCTGCGGGAGCTGCTGCGACTCGACAAGCCCGCCGGGGAGCTCGTGCCCGCAGACTTCGCCCGTGGCGACGTAGTCCTTCCAGCCGGACCCGGCGAGATAGCCGCGGACGACGCACTCGATCGGCAGCATCTCGAGCTTGCGGCACTCGGTCGAGCGGCCGTCCTCACGGAGTGCGAGGAGGTGATTCGGGACGATGTGGCGCGTGCGCGCGAACCAGAATCCGGAAAGGCCCGTGAGCACGCGTCCCTTGTCCGGTATCTCCGTCGGCAGGATCACGTCGAAGGTGGAGATGCGGTCGCTCGCGACGAGCAGCAGCCGCTCGTCGTCGAGCGCGTAGAGCTCGCGAACCTTTCCGCTGCCGACGTGCAGTGCCTCAGACATGAAGGGCTTCCTCCTTGGGGACGAGACGGCGAAGACGGTCGAACGTGTGGTCGAGGTGCGCAAGCGTGGCGTGCAGGTCGAAGACAGAGGCGAGCGCCGCGTCATCGAGCCGCTCGGCGATCGCCCGATCCGAGCGGACAAGATCGGCGAAGTCACGCTCCTCGTCCCAGGCGCGCATCGCGTTCGCCTGCACGAGCCGGTACGCGTCCGCACGCTCCAGGCCGGCATCGATCAGCGCGAGGAGCAGCCGGTGCGAGAAGAAGAGACCGTGTGAGCTCCAGAGGTTGCGTTCCATCCGCTCGGGATAGACGACGAGCCCATCGACGATCCAGGCAAAGCGGTCGAGCATGTAGTCGAGCGCGAGGAACGCGTCGGGGATCACCACGCGCTCGGCGGAGGAGTGAGAGATGTCGCGCTCGTGCCACAGCGCAACGTTCTCGAAGCCGACGATCGCCGCGCCCCGCACGATCCGCGCGAGGCCACAGATGCGCTCGGCGACCTTCGGGTTCCGCTTGTGCGGCATGGCCGATGATCCCTTCATGCCGGTTGCGAACGGCTCCTCCACTTCGCGAACCTCGGTTCGCGCCAGATGCCGGATCTCGGTCGCGAACCGGTCGAGCGAGGTCGCGCACAACGCGAGAGCTGCGAGCAGCTCCGCGTGCCGGTCGCGCGCGATCACCTGCGTCGACACCGGGTCCGGCTCGAGACCGAGCCGGTCGCATGCGATGCGCTCGACTTCGGGGTCGATCGCGGCGTAGGTGCCGACGGTGCCGGACAGCTGCCCGACGCGGCAGCCTTCGAGTGCCCGCTCGAGCCTCACCCGCGCGCGGTCGAGCTCGAAGGCCCAGCCGGCGAGCTTCCAGCCGAACGTCGTCGGCTCCGCGTGGATGCCGTGGGATCGGCCGATGCAGATCGTCGCGCGATGTTCCTCCGCGCGCCGCACGACGACGGCGATTGCGCGATCGACGCCGCGCAACACGAGCTCGCCCGCGTCGCGCAGCTGCAACGCGAGCGCCGTGTCGACGACATCGGAGGAGGTGAGCCCGTAGTGCACCCAGCGGCCTTCCGGGCCGAGCTGCTCAGCCACGGCGTCGACGAACGCGGCGAGATCGTGATCCGTCGTTCGTTCGATCTCCGCGACGCGCTCCACGGTCGGCACGGCCGCGCCCGCGCGAATCGCGGCGACATCCTCTGCCGGCACGGCGCCCACCTCGACCCAGCCGTCGAGCGCGGCGAGCTCCACGTCGAGCCACCGCTCGAGCTTGCCCTCCTCCGACCAGATCCGGCTCATCTCCGGACGGGAGTAGCGGGCGATCACTCCCGGCAGTGTAGATGCGGCTCAGGAGGTCGCCGGAGCAAGCGCGAGGATGCGTGCGGCCAGCACCGCCGCGTTTTTCGCGTTGTCGACCCCGACGGTCGCCACCGGCACGCCGGGCGGCATCTGCACGATCGAGAGGAGCGCGTCGAGGCCGTCCAGCACCGACAGCGACGAGCGCAGCGGGACGCCGATCACGGGCAGCTCGCTGTGCGCCGCGACGACGCCCGGCAGCGCAGCGGCGAGGCCGGCACCGCAGATCAGGACCTGGATCCCGCGACCCTGAGCTGCACGTGCGTACTCGGCGACGGCGTCGGGCGTCCGGTGCGCCGAGTGCACCGCGAGCTCCCAGCCGATGCCCCGCGCGTCGAGCTCGTCCGCCGCCGCCTGCATGCGGCCGCGGTCGGACTCGGAGCCCACGAGGATGCCGACGCGTAGCTCAGGCATGGGCGGCCGCGATGTCGGTTCGGAACCTTGCGCCCTCGAACGAGATCAGGTCGACCGCGTCGTAGGCGCGCTCGCGCGCGGCGGGGACGGACGGGCCGGTCGCGGTCACGGAGAGGATTCTGCCCCCGTTGGTGATCAGGCCGCCGTCTCGAACGGCGGTCCCGCCGTGGAAGACGCTTGCGCCTGCCGCCCGCGCAGCGTCGAGACCGTCGATGCGCGCACCGGAATAGTCGCTGCGAGCGGGATAATCAGGCCCCGCGAGCACAACCGTCACCGCGGCCTCGCCGCTCATCGAGATCGACGTGCCCGAGAGATCGCCCAGCGCCGCGGCCATGAGCACCTCGAGCAGGTTTCCCTCGATGAGGGGCATCAGGACCTGCGTCTCCGGGTCTCCGAAGCGGGCGTTGAACTCGAGCACCTTCGGTCCCTCGTCGGTGAGCATGAGGCCCGCGAAGAGACAGCCGACGAACGGGCAACCTCGCCGTGCCAGCTCGTCGATCACCGGCCGGTGCACGCGCTCGACGAGCTCGTCCAGTTCGACCGGCAGCGGCACCGGCGAGTAGGCGCCCATGCCGCCCGTGTTCGGTCCCACGTCGCCGTCTCCGATCCGCTTGAAATCCTGGGCTCCGCCGAGCGTGATGAGGTGCTTTCCGTCGGAGAGCGCGAAGACCGAGACCTCCTCGCCTTCGAGCAGCTCCTCGATCACGAAGTCGCCGCCGAACGCCGTCACGTCGCGGAGCGCCGTATCGACTTCGGCTGGGGTGCGACACACGAAGACGCCCTTCCCGGCCGCGAGACCGTCGGCCTTGACGACGCACGGCGCCCGCGCGACCGAGAGCGTCTCGGCGGCAGGAACGCCGGCCGCTCGGAGCACGTCCTTCGCAAACGCCTTCGATCCCTCGATGCGGGCCGCCGCCCCCGAGGGGCCGAAGACGGCGATGCCGTTCTGGCGCAAGCCGTCGGCGATCCCCGCGACGAGAGGCCCTTCAGGTCCGATCACCACGAGGTCGGCGTCGAGCGTGAGCGCGAGGCTGAGCAGCCCGTCGGCGTCGTCGGCGCGCACCGGATGACAGCGGCCGAGCTCCGCGATGCCGGGGTTCCCCGGTGCGGCATGGAGCTCCAAGAGGCCGTGGCCCCGGGCGAGCCGCCACGCGAGCGCATGCTCACGCGCGCCCGAGCCGACGACCACGACATCCACGCGCCGAGTCTACTCCGGGGTTTGACGATCGTCCGGAGCCGGGAACGCGTGGTCCATGCAAGAGCCCGGCGTCGACAAGCACCAGTGGGTGACCGAGTGGGAGGTGATCGATGCGCTGCTCACCGAGTCGCCCACCGAGGCGCTCGGCGAGGCGGACGACCTCGTCGGTCGGATGCTCGACGCGCGCGGGATCGAACGTGAGGAGCGCGACGGGGAGAACGACACCGAGCCGGAAACCGTGCGCGAGTTCGCCGAGGCGCATCGCGTGGTGGCGCTGATCGATTCGGGCGAGTCGTACGATCCCGGCGACGTCGCGGTCGCCGTCGAGGCCTATCGGAGCCTCTACGCCTACCTGCTCGACCTCGGCCCCACCGCAGGCACCCCTGCCTGACCGATACTGGGGCGGTGACAGCGCCGCCGTACTCGACGTCGAGGGTGGACGTCGTCCGTGTTCCGGACGGACCGGCGCACGACGTCGTCGCGGTCGAGGAGCCGCTCGAGATCCGCATCGGCGGCCGGCCGGTCGCGGTCACGATGCGCACGCCGGGGCACGACGAGGAGCTCGCGCTCGGCTTCGCGCTCTCGGAGGGACTGCAGCCGGCGGGTGCACGGATTCCCGACGACCTGGCGGCGAACACGGTCGAGCTCGAGGCTCCGGGGTTCGACCCGGAACGCCTGGCGCGGAGCTTCTACACGACGTCCTCGTGCGGGGTGTGTGGGAAGGGAGCGCTCGAAGCGATCGCGGTGGAAGCACCGCGGATCGAGAGCGACCTGCGCGTTCGTGCAGAGTTGATCGCATCGCTCCCGGACCGCCTGCGTGCAGCGCAACCGGCGTTCGAGGCCACGGGCGGTTTGCACGCGACGGGCCTCTTCGGCGCGGGCGGGGAGTTGCTGTGTCTGCGCGAGGATGTCGGCCGCCACAACGCGATGGACAAGGTCGTCGGCTGGGCATTCGGCGAGGGCCTGCTGCCTCTCGCGCGACTCGTCCTGTGTGTCAGCGGCCGGCTCTCATTCGAGCTCGTCCAGAAGGCGGCCGTCGCAGGGTGCCCTCTCCTCGTCGCGGTCGGAGCGCCGTCGTCGCTCGCCGTCGAGCTGGCGCACGACCGAGGTGTCACGCTCTGCGGGTTCGTCCGCGGCGGGCGCGTGAACGTCTACACGGAACCGTGGCGCGTCGAGCGCTGACGGGCGTGCTGCTCGTCGGCGGCGCAAGCCGTCGCTTCGGCTCCCCGAAGGCGCTGATCGAGCTCGACGGCGAGACGCTCCTCGAGCGCGGCCGCCGAGTGCTCGCCGCGGCGTGCGACGAGGTGCTGGTCGTCGGCAAGTCGGGTGAGCTGCCGTTCGACGTGCAGGACGACGGCTCCGAGACGCGCGCGCCGATCGCCGGGGTCGTCGCGGGGCTGCGCGCTGCGTCGCACGACGTCGCGGTCTTCGTGCCCGTCGACTGTCCACGGGTGACGCCGGAGCTCGTGCGCCTGCTCGGCGACGCGTGCCGCGACGCCGCCGTCCCGCAAACCGGGCCGCTGCCGGGCGCATGGGCGAAGTCGGCGCTGCCACTCCTCGAGGCGCGACTCGCCGGCGGCCCGCTCGCCCTCTACCGTACGTACGGCGAGCTGGACGTGGCCGGGGTCGATGTCGACCCGCAG
>JAICTB010000052.1 GCA_025936595.1 Thermoleophilia bacterium
CGCCGGGTGTGCGCGCCCAGCCGGTCGCCGAGCCGGGCGAGATCGTCGACCGTGTCCACGTCATCCATGAGATTCGGTGCCTCGAACGGCCGCGACGGCCCGAGCGCCGCGAACCGTTCCGCGCTGCCGGGCCCGTAGACCGGCTGGAACAGCCGGCCGTCGGAGAGCGCGAGCGCGTTCGTCGTGCCGTCCGCCGCCGGGACGTAGGCGAGCCCGCCGTCGGGAAGGGCGCCTGCGAGTGCGAGCACGTCACGGGTGGTCGCGCACGGCAGGTCGGCGTTCACGACGAGGTACGGCGCGGGGAGCCCACGCGCGGCCGCAGCGTCGAGCGCCGCGCGCACGGCGGCGCCCTGGCCGTGACGCGGGTCGGCGACGTGCAGAGCCCCGGCGGGCAGCGCCGGCGCCTGTGCGGAGACGACGACGAGCGGCCCGACGGGCGCGATCGCGTCGAGCACGTCGGCGAGCATCGCCTCGGCGAGACGCTCGCGATCGTGCTCCGAAACGCGCGTGAGGCGCCGCTTCGGGTCGCTGCTTCGGAAGGGAACGACGACCGTCGCCATCGCTCGGAGACACTACCGAGGTGACCCCGCTCGACAACGGCGCGATCGCCGAGCGCCTGGAGACGCTCGCCGCGTTGCTCGATCTCGCGGGTGCGAGCTACTACAGCGTGCGCGCCTACCGGCGGGCGGCCGAGCTCGTGCGCGCGACACCGGCTCCCGTCGCGGAGCTCGTCCGCGGCGGCCGCGTGCGGGCGCTGCGCGGGATCGGGCCGGCGATCGAGGCGCGCCTCGTGGAGCTGGTCGAGACCGGTCGCCTCGCCGAGATCGACGAGCTCGAAGCCGAGGTACAGCCCGAGCTCGTCGCGCTCGGGCGCCTGGTCGGGCTCGGCCCGCAGCGCATGGTCGACCTCGGGCGGTCGCTGCAGATCAGAACGGCCGCGGATCTCCGCGAGGCCGCGGAGGCCGGGCGGCTGAGAACGGTTGCCGGGATCGGTCCGGCGACAGAGGCGAAGATCCAGGCGGCGCTCGCGCGTCCGCGCGTGTCCCCGCGGCAGAGCCTGCTCCTGAACAGGGCGTGGCAGCTCGTCGGTGGAATCGCCGAGTCGCTCGGCGGCGTGGCGGCGGGCGATCCCCGGCGCTGGCGCGACGCATCGGAGCGGCTGGCCGTCGTCGTCCCCTCGGACGACCCGAACGAGGTGGTCGAGCGGTTCGCTGCGCTGCCGGAGATCGTGACGATCGTCGAGCGCGAGAAGCACCGTGCCCTCGGAGTGACCGTCGAGGGCATCCCGGTCGAGCTCGTGGTCGCGGCACCTGCGCGCTTCGGTACCGAGCTCCTCCGCGCAACGGGAAGCGACGAGTACGTCGCCTCGCTCGGCGAGCTGGCCGATGCACCCGATGAAGCCGGCGTCTACGCCGCGCTCGGCTTGCCGTACCTTCCCCCGGAACTCCGCGAGCGGCCGTTCGCGGGCGCTCCGCCGGCGTTGCTCGAGCAGCGCGCGATCCGCGGCGACCTGCACGTGCACACGACCTGGTCGGACGGCAAGGCATCGGTGCTCGAGATGGGCCGCGCGGCGCGCGAGCTCGGCTACGACTACATCGCGATCTGCGACCACACTCGCAACGTCCGCGTCGTGCCGGGCCTCGACGCGGACGACGTGCGGCGCCAGGGAGAGGAGATCGCGGCGGCGAACGACGAGCTCGCGCCGTTCCGGATCCTCCGCGGCAGCGAATGCGACATCCTCGCCGACGGCACGCTTGACCTTCCCGATGACGTGCTCGGCGAGCTCGACTGGGTGCAGGCGTCGGTGCACGCGGGACAGCGCCAGTCGAGGGGGCAGCTGACGATGCGGACGCTGGAGGCCGTGCGCCATCCGGCGGTGCGATCGATCAGCCATCCGCAGGGGCGCATCATCAACCACCGGCCGCCGAATGCCGTGGATCTCGAAGCGGTGTTCGCCGCCTGCGCCGAGAACGGCACGGCGGTCGAAACGAACGGCCTGCCGGACCGCATCGACCTGAGCGCCGAGCTGGTACGCGACGCGATCAACGCCGGCGTGCCCGTGACCTGCTCGACCGATGCGCATTCGGTGCGCGGGCTGGGGAACATGCGGCTCGCGGTCGCAACTGCACGACGCGGTTGGGCAACCGCAGACGACATCCTGAACACGCGCCCGCTGCCGGAGATCCTCCGGCGATAGCCGGCTAGCCCGGGCGGCCGCCGCCGGGCATGTCGCGCACGTCGAGCCAGTGCGTGCCGCGCAGCGCTTCGGCGACCCGCGGATCCGTGTGCGCCGGATTGAAGACGTGCGCATCGCGGTCGCAGCACACCGCCACCTCGTCCGGCGAGAGCCCCTCGAGCTGCACGAACGCGTCGACCGGTATCTGGATCTCGCCTGTCGTGTAGTGCCGGAACTGGAGATCGGGCGCGATCTCCATCAGCGCGGGCCAGTCGGGGCAGGAACGAGAGCTCACGCCCGCGGAATTGGCGCGGGCGCGCCGATCTCCTGCATCGACCACTCACCGTCGAGCAGCACGGCGCCTGTCTGCGCTCCCGCCGGAAAGACGAAGAAGCGGACGGCGTCGTCGAGCGTGTGCAGGAGCCGGCCGGTCTCGCCGTCGCTGAGCACGAAGCGGAGGTGGAACCGTCCCTCCGCAAGCGGCAGCCGCGGCAGGTGGAACCGCAGCTCCCGCTCTCCGCCACCGCCGTCCCACCCGAGCGCCGCGGTGTCCTGCGCCGCCGTCCCGAGCACGAGGCCGCCGTCGTCGCGAAGCTCGAGCGACACCCGCGGCGCGCGAACGGCCGCGTTCGCGGCGACGACGAGTCGTACCGTTGCGGGCTCTCCGGCCGCGAGCTGCGTGCGCTCCTCACCGTCGGCGTCGACGAGCTGCGCCGAGACGATGCGCGCCTCGCCGGTGCCCCACTCGCGCAACCCGGCCTCGAGCTCGTCGGGGTTCGCATCGGCCGCGAGCAAGCGCCGGTACGCGGCGATCGCCTCGCGCGTCTCTCCGTCGAACGCAACCTCGCCACCACGTAGGAGGACCGCGCGATCGCAGAGGCGCTCGACCGCCTGCGCGTCGTGCGAGACGAACAGGATCGTGCCGCCGCGATTCTTGAACTCCGCGATCTTGCCGAAGCACTTGCGCTGGAACTGCTCGTCACCGACCGCGAAGACCTCGTCGAGCAGCAGCACGTCCGACTGGATGTGCGCCGCGACCGAGAAACCGAGGCGCATGAACATCCCCGACGAGTACGTGCGGACGGGCAGGTCGATGAACTTCTCGAGCTCCGCGAACGCAACGATCTCGTCCATCACCTCGCGCACCCGCGCGCGCGGCAGGCCGTGAATCGACCCGTTCAGGTACACGTTCTCGCGGCCGGTGAAGTCCGGATGGAAGCCTGCGCCGAGCTCGAGCAGCGACGCGATGCGCCCGCCCGCCTCGACGCGGCCGGTGGTCGGCTTGATGATCCCCGAGATGACGCGCAGGAGCGTCGTCTTCCCCGAGCCGTTGCGGCCGACGAGCCCGACGGCGCCGCCCGGCTCGACCGTCAGCGAGACGTCGCGCAGCGCCTGCACGTCACGCATGCCGCTGCGCCCGCGCGAGACGAAAACGTCCTTGAGCGTCCGCTGTGGCTTCGCGTAGACGCGAAACGTGCGCGAGACGCGGTCGACGACGATCCGCCCGGAGATCACAGGCTGGTCCGCACGTCGGCGGCGACCGCGTCGAGGGCACCGCGCACGATCCCGGCGAGCGCAAGGATGAAGCGCGGATCGTCGTTCGGCATCTCGATCCGGTCGAGCCGCAACCCGAGCTCGCGCGCCTTCTCCTGCGCCTCGTTGTCGATGTCCCAGCGAATCTCGAGGTGATCGGACACGAAGCCGACCGGGCAGACGAGCACGTCCTCGATACCGCGGCCGCTCAACGCGTCGAGATGGTCGAGGATGTCCGGACCGAGCCACGGCTCGCCGGTCGGCGACTCGCTCTGGAACGAGAACGACCAGTCCTCGACGCCCGCGCTGTCGGCGACGAGGCGCGCCGTCTCGAGCAGCTGGTCCTTGTACGGGTCGCCCTCCTCGAGGATGCGAGCGGGCAGCGAGTGCGCGGTGAAGACGACGTGGGCATCCGTGTCGCGGATGCGATCGGCAAGGAGCGCCACGAACCCCGGATCGTCGTGCCAGCTCTCCACGAAGAGGACCGTCGCGCGGTCGCCGACGGCAGCCTCGAGCAGCGTCTGGTAGCCGGCGATCGAGAGCCTGCTGTAGTGCGGCGCGAGCACGAGACCGACGAGCCGCGTCGCCCCGCCCGCGAGCGCCGCCTCCGCCGCGTCGGCGATGCGCGGCGTCCAGTGCTTCATGCCCGTGAAGACCGGCAGGCCGAGCTCCTCCTCGAGCGCCGCGCGCGTCGCCTCCGTGATCGCGTTCAGCGGGTTCGCGTCCTCGATCCCGAGGCTCCGGTAGCGGGAGACCAGGTCATCGAGATGCTCGGGCGCGATCGGCCGGCCGCCGCGGATGTCGGAGTAGTAGGCGGGCACGTCGGCGACCCGCTCGGGCGAGCCGTAGGCCATCAGGATCACTGCGCTGTGAGAGCTTCTAGACACGCGGCTCAACGGTAGCCTCCTGCACGAATTCGGCAAGCCGCGAGACCGTTCCGGGATCGGTGCGCGGCAGGACGCCGTGGCCCAGGTTGAAGATGTGGCCGGGGCGGCCGGCCGCGCGGTCGAGCACATCGCGTGCGGCGGCTTCGACCCGCCCCCACGGCCCGAGCAGCACGGCCGGGTCGAGGTTCCCCTGCACGCCACGTTCTTCACCGACGAGCGCCCAGCCCTCGTCGAGCGGGATGCGCCAGTCGAGCCCGATCACGTCGCCGCCCGCGCGCGTCATCGCGGGCAGGAGCGTCGCGGCGCCGGTGCCGAAGTGGATCGTCGGTGCGCCCGCGGCGGCCAGGATGCGGGCGGATGCCGGAGCGACGAACTCCTCGTAGTCGGCCGGCGACAGCGCACCCACCCACGAGTCGAAGAGCTGCGCGACGCCGGCGCCGGCGCGAACCTGCGCCGCGAGATACGAGCCGAAGCAGGCCGCGAGCTTCTCCATCAGCGCATGCCACACCTTTGGCTCCGAGTACATGAGCGCCTTGACCGTCGCGAACTCGCGCGACGGCTTGCCTTCGATCAGGTAGCCGGCGACGGTGAACGGCCCGCCGCAGAAGCCGACGACCGCCTGCTGCGGCGCCAGCTCGCCGCACACGATGCGGATCGCTTCGAGCAACGGGGCGAACGCCTCCTCGGGCTCGGGCACGCGCAGCCTCTCCACGTCGGCGAGCGTGCGCACGGGCTCCGCGACGACCGGCCCGACGCCCTCGACGAGGTCGACGTGCAGGCCCATCCCGAGCACCGGCGTCATGATGTCCGCGAACATCACCGCCGCGTCGACACCGTGCCGGCGCACCGGCTGGAGCGTTACCTCCGCGCAGAGCTCCGGCGTCTGTGCGACTTCCCAGAACGAATGACGCTCGCGAATCGCGCGGTATTCCGGCAGCGACCGCCCCGCCTGCCGCATGAACCACACGGGCGTGCGCTCGACCGGCTCGCACCGGGCGGCCCTGACGAGGAGCGGCTCCATCCGAGGTTAGGCTAGCCGTCGGTGTCGAAGGGACCCCTCGTCGTCCGCTGGGGCGCGCCGCCCGACGCGTCGCCGCGCGCGGGCGCGGTCGAGACCGTTCCGGTCGAGCTCGAGAACGCCGGCACGATCGCGTGGCACGAGGGAATCAACGTCGCCTACCACTGGCTCGACGACCGCGACAACCCGATCGTCTGGGACGGTTACAGGACGCCCGCGCCCCCGCTCGCGCCCGGCGAGAGCGGGATCGTCTCCGTTCGCGTGCGCGCGCCGATCCCGCCCGGCCCCTACCGCCTCGCGTTCGACCTGGTCGCCGAGCGGCGCGCGTGGTTCTCGGAGCTCGGCAGCCCGACGCTCACGCGCGACGTCGTCGTCGCCGAGCGGCCGGGCGAGCCGAGTGCGTCGCTCCCGCCGGACGTCGAGCCGGCGGCGGACTGGGCCGAGCGCGTCCGGGCCGCGCACGCGGAGGGCTACGGCGTCGTCGCCGGCGCGATCGAATGGAGCGGCGGGCTGCTCAACCCCCGGCCGCGAGCCCTCTCCCCGTACGAGCCGGGCCCCGGCCGCATCCCCGGCTTCACTGCGGCGCTGCTCTGCCCGTCGGTGCTCCCGGGCATCGAGCTCGAGCGGCTCGACGACGTCGCCGGCCTGCCGGCGTTCGCCGCCCCGCGCGAAGAGCCGTGGATCTACGACGGACGGATCGTGCTCAGAGCTCGACCGCGATCCGGTCGTCGACCCGTGTGAAGACGAGCGCGCCGAGCGCGAGCGCGAGCGCGGCTGCGACGACGAGGTAGACCACCTCGGCCGCGCGCGGCAGCCGACCGGACCAGATCGCGTCGCGCACTGCCGCGATCGGCGGCGCGAGCGGGTTGCCCCAGCGCAGGACGGTGAGAAGCGTCCCGTGGTTGCGTGCGGTGTCCGGCAGGCTCGACGCGTTCCAGAGGATCGGCGTGAGGAAGAACCACGGCAGGAGCGCCGCCGTCAGCACGTGCTCGACGTCGCGGAAGAGGACGTTCACGCAGGCGACGAGCAGCGCGAGCCCGGCGACCAGCCCGGCGAAGACGACGGCGAGCGGAATCGCCGCCCACACCGTCGTGCGCGCATCCGGCACGAAGACCAGCGAAAGCACGATCAGGATCGCGAGCATCAGCGCGAACGTCACGGCCTGCGTCGCGACCATCGAGAACGCGACGAGCTGCCGCGGAAAACGCACCTTGCGGATCAGCTCCGCGCTGTCGACCATCGAGCGCGAGCACGCCTGCAGTGACACCGAGAAGAAGATCCAGCACGCAAGCCCGGCGAGGAGGTAGATCGGGTAGTGGTCGATGTGCTTGTTCGGGAAGACGACGCCGAAGACGACGAGGTAGACGACGAGCAGCGCGAGCGGGTTCAGGAGCGACCAGAGGACGCCGAGCAGCGACCCCTTGTACTTCGCCTGGAAATCCCGCCGGAAGAGGTTGGCGAAGAGCTCGCGGTAGCGCAGGAGATCGGCATAGACCGTCATCGGACCGCACTAGTCTAGGGACCCATTGTGCGGGCAAACGAAGCCCTAACACCGCGCCACTACCCTCGACCGACGTGAGCACCCTCGCGGCAGCCGCCGCTTTCCCCGCCGCCGCACTTGCGGTCTGGATCCTGCTCCGCTCCCCGTTCGCGCGCCGGCTCGTTGCCGCGCCGACCGCCGACCGCTGGCACGAGCGCGCGACGCCCCTCTTCGGCGGCGTCGGCATCTTCCTCGGGCTGACCGCCGGGATCTGGATCGCGGCGGCCGCGGACGCGTTCCCGGTGACAAAGGAGCTGGGCGGGATCTACGGCGGCATCGCGCTGCTCTTCCTCGCCGGGCTCGTCGACGATGTGCGTGCACTGCCGCCGCTCGCGAAGCTGCTGCTCCAGTTCGCCGCGGGCGGGCTCGTGGTAGCGACCGGGACCAACGTGCACCTCGTGCACTCCGGCGTCCTCGCCGGCGCGATCGCCGTCATCTGGCTCGTCGGGATGACGAACGCGTTCAATCTGCTCGACAACATGGACGGCCTCGCGGCGACGCTGGCCGCGATCGCGTTCGCGTTCTTCGCGATCGATGCGGTCTCGGTGCATCCGAGTCACACGATCCTCGCGCTCGCGCTCGCAGGCGCGCTCGCGTGCGCCGGGTTCCTGCCGTTCAACCTGCGCCCGCACGGCAAGGCGCTCGTCTTCATGGGCGACTCCGGGTCGCAGGTCCTCGGATTCACGCTCGCCGCACTCGGCCTGTCGGCGAGCTGGAAGGTCGCCGGGACGACGATCGCGACGTTCTTGCTGCCGATCCTCATCCTCGCCGTGCCCATCCTCGACACAACGCTGGTGACGATCGTGCGACTGCTCGAAGGCCGTCCGGTCTACCAGGGCGGGCGCGATCACAGCTCGCATCGCCTCGTTCGCTTCGGGCTCTCCGAGAAGCATGCCGTGCTCCTCCTGGCGTTGATCGCGACGGCGCTCGGCGCGACGAGCCTCGCCTACAACGTGCTCGACGACCAGCGGATCGCGCTCGTCGGGATGCTCGTCACGTTCTTCCTGCTCGTGCAGTTCGCGAGCTTCCTCGCCGACGTCGAGCACCGCGTCGGCGGCGAAGGAGCCGGCACGCTGAATGCGTTCTCGGTGCACTCGCGGCGGCTCGTCGAGGTGCTCGTCGACTTCGTGCTCGTGATCGGCGCGTTCGCGGCGGCCTACGCGGTGCGGTTCGGCTGGCCGGGCACCGTCAACCAGCGCCACATCGCGGAGCTGACGCTCCCGATCCTGATCGGCGCACGCGTGCTCGCATTCGTTCCGTTCGGGCTCTACCGCTCGATCTGGCGCTACGCGGGAAGCCGCGACCTCGCCGCGATCGCCTCCGCCGTCGCCGTCTCGGAGGTGGTCACGCTCGCCTACATGGCCGTCACCCAGAATCTGGGCGATTTCTCGCGCTCGTTCTTCATCGTCGATGCGCTGCTCTGCTCGGCGGCGATCGGCGCGTCACGCCTCGCCGAGCGCGCGCTCGTCACCGGGCTCCACTCCTACCGAAGCCGCACGGGGAGGCGCACGATCATCGTCGGCGCCGGCCGGACCGGACGCAGCCTGCTGCGCGAGCTCCGCGAGACGGCGGGGGAGCGCGTGATCGGGCTCGTCGACGACAACCCGAGCCTCCGCCGGCGCCGCGTCCACGGTGTGCCGGTGATCGGGGGGACGCACGAGATCGGGAGGCTGCTCGAGCGCTTCGCGCCGGACGTCGTGCTCGTGACGATCCCGGACGCGCCGCGCGAGCGGCTCGACGGGGTCGTCGCAGCCTGCGCGGCCGCGAGCATCCCCTGCCGGTTCGTGCGACGCGACATCGATCTCGATCCGCGCGTCGCGCTGGGCGCGGGCGTCGAGTGACCGACACGCCACCGTCGCAGCAGCGGTCGCTGCTCGACCGCTATCTCGCCGCGTTCCCCCTCGTCGTCGCGGTCCTCGCCCTGCTCGCCCTCCTCTTCTGGGAAGCCTCGATCCGGCGCACGCCGACGATCAACACCGACGAGTTCGAATGGGCGCAGATCTCCCGTGCGATCGCCGCGACCGGACACGCGGCGCGCCGCGGCGAGCCGATCTCGTTCAAGTCGCTCTACGCGTTCCTGATCGCACCGGCGTGGTGGCTGCACGCGACCGGCGCTGCGTACGCGGTGGCCAAGTACGTGAACACGATCGTGATGGCGCTCGCCGCAGTGCCGACCTACCTGCTCGCCCGCACGCTCGTGCCGAAGCGCGCGGCGATCCTCGCCGCACTCGCGTCGATCTGCACGACTGCCCTCTACTACGCCGGCTTTCTCCTCCCCGAGGTGCTCGCCTATCCCACCTTTGCGCTCGGCGCATGGGTGACGGTGCGCGCGCTCAGCGGCGACGGACGGCGCTGGACGATCGCCGCGATCGTGGTCGACCTGGTCGCGATCGAGGTGCGGGGCGAGCTGATCACGCTGCCCGCGTCGTTCGCGCTCGCGGCCGCGCTCCTCTGGATCGTCGGCCCCCGCGGGCAGCGCCTGCGGCGCGACTGGGGCACGCTCGACTACGCCGGAGCGACGCTGCTCTTGATCGGCGTCTTCATCGTCCTCAATCGCGCGTTCAGCCCGACCGAGTGGAAGACGGTCACCGAGTCGTTCAAGGGCCGCCTCTTCTCGCTCGGCTTCGAAGCCGGCTCGGCACTCGCGATCGGGCTCGGGCTGCTGCCGGTCGTCGGCGGGCTCGCGTCGCTGTGGCTGCCGGAGCGGCGCGAGGATCCACGCTGGCGCGCCTTCGCCGCGTTCACCGCCTCGGCGGTCCTCGTCGTCGGCACGTACACCGGCGTGAAGGCGGCGTTCCTCTCGACGAACTTCGCCACCCGGGTCGAGGAGCGGAACCTGATCTACCTCGGGCCGCTGCTGATCGTGGGGACCGCGGTATGGCTGTGCGCCGAGCGCCGCTACCTGCCGGGTGCGATCGCCGCCTGGGCGTTCACGGCGTGGCTCGTCCTCCACTACGGGTACCAGCTCGACTTCCCGTACTTCGAGGCGCCCGGCTACGGCGTCGCAGCCCTGGCGAACCGCGCCTGGCACTGGGACCAGTCCGCGATCCGGCTCGCGCTCGGCGTCGCGTGCGCGCTCCTCCTCGGCGTGATCTTCGTTCGCGGGCGCGCGCGCCGCGCGGTGCTGCCGCTCGCGGTCGCCGTCACGCTCACCTGGATGCTCGCGGGGGAGATCGAGAGCTCGCGCGGCTCGGCGATCCAGTCGGAGAACTACGCGGGACACATGGTGCAGCCGCTCGATTGGATCGACCGCGCGACGAACGGGACCGGCGTCACCTACATCGGCCAGGACATCTCCTCCGGCGAGGCGCTCGGGGTGGTGCTCACCGAGTTCTGGAACCACTCGATCAAGCACGTCGTCTCGCTCGACGGCAGCGCGCCCGGTCCCGGCCCGCGCGGCCCGACGCCCGACCTCAAGAACCGCTACGGCGTCCTCACGCATGATCCCGGCCTGCCGTACGTCGTCGCTACGGACGGGATCAACCTCGTCGGCACCGTCGTGGCGCGCGAGCCGGGCCTGACGCTGAAGCGGATCGACCATCATCCGTGGGCGTTGCACCAGGCGATCTACGGTGTCGCGAACGACGCCTGGATCCAGGCCGCGAACGCACAGGACATCGCCCTCGGGCGCTTCGCCTACTTCGGCCCGGAGCGGGCGACGGGGACGCTGACCGTGCAGATCGGGCGCGCCGGCTTCTGCGCAGCCACGGCGCCGGGAACGCACATCGTCCTGCGCGTCGGCCCGCTCGAGCTCGACGAGCAGCGCTCGCCGCACATCGCACACGCGCAGCGCGTCGAGCGGTTCGTGCTCGAGAACTGCAAGACCCGCACGATCCACCTGGCCGTGACGCCGCCCTTCGCGGTGCAGGTGACCTCCTTCCCGACCGTTCTGCCGCGGGACTACGGCATCGGCGACGACCGGCATCTCGGGGCGCAGGTCGGCTTCGCGTTCACCGAGAAGCGCTGAGAAGCTCTCACAGCGCGCGCAGCCGCTCCGGGTGCTTGCGCACGAAGCGCGCGACGCCGGCCCAGTGCCAGAGCGTGCGCCGGGTGAGCCAGCGCTTGTCCGTCTCCGCCTTGTGCTCGTGGCGGACGACGGCGGCGGGCACGTACCAGCGCTCCCAGCCCGCACGCATCGCGCGGTAGGCGAGATCGATGTCCTCGCCGTAGAGGCGGAAGCCCTCGTCGAAGCCTCCGAGCTCTTCGAGCATCGCGCGACGCAGCATCATGAACCCGCCGAGCAGCCAGTCGGCCTCGACCGGCTCCGTGGGCGGCGCCTCGTCGAGATGGAGGTGGTGGCGCTGCGGCAGCACGAGGCGCAGCGGCGTGCGACGCACGATCGTGCCCGTGATCGTCGGAAAGCGTCGCCGCGACGGCTGCCACGAGCCGTCGGGGAAGTTCATGCGCGGGCCCGCGATGCCGCAGCGCGGATGCTCGAGCATGAACGCCCGGAGTGTCGCGACCGCGTCCGGCGCGGGAGCCGCATCGGGGTTCGCGGCCAGCACGAGCTCGCCGCTCGTGCGCGCAGCGCCGAGATTGACATTCGCGCCGTAGCCGAGCGGCGTCGCGTTGTGCACCGCGTCCACCCCGTCCGGAACCGAGCCCGGGATGTTCGCGATCA
>JAICTB010000091.1 GCA_025936595.1 Thermoleophilia bacterium
CGGCTTCTCTTCTTCGCCACGCTCGGCTCGGGGGCCGGCACGTGGATGGCGACGATCGCGCTCACCGCCGACGTGACGAGTCGCACCGGCTCGCCCTGGTGGGTGAGCGCCCTCTTCATCGTCACCTTCCTGCCGTCGGTCGTCGTCGGCCTCGCGGCCGGGCCGCTCGTCGATCGCCTCTCGCGCAAGCGCCTGATCGTCACATCCGACCTCGTCCGGCTGATCGTCTTCGCCGCGCTGCCGTTCGCGCAGAACGGCACCGAGCTGGTCGTGCTCGCCGCGGTCGCCGGCATCGCGAACTCGTTCTTCCGGCCGGCGGTCCTCGCGGGTGTCCCGAACCTCGTCGAGGAGCGCGACCTCGCCGCCGGTACGTCGCTCCTGCAGGCGACCGACTGGCTCGCAACCGCGTTGGGCCCGATCCTGGGCGGCGTCATCGTCAGCGCCTCTGGACCGCACCTCGTCTACTGGATCAACGCCGCGACGTTCCTCTTCTCCGCCGTCCTCCTCGTGCGGATCCCGGCGCGGTTCCTGCAGAGCGAGCAGGGCATCACGCGCGGCCATTGGCGCGACCTGCAGGAAGGGCTCGTCGCGTTCAAGCGCTCGCGCGCGCTCTTCACCGTGCTCGTCGCCTTCGGCCTGACGATGCTCGCGACCGGGCTCGTGAACGTCTCGGAGATCTTCCTCGCGACGCGCGCGTTCGACTCCGGCGCCTTCGGCTACGGGCTGCTGTGGACCGGCAGCGGCGTCGGCCTCGTGATCGGCAGCCTGCTCACAGGCTCGTTCCTGATGGAACGCGAAGTGGTCCCGACGTATCCGTTCGCGTTCATCCCATGGGCGGCCGGCATCACGGCGGCCGCGGTCGCGCCGAACGTCTGGCTCGCCGCGCTCGCGATGGCCGTCTCCGGGTTCGGAAACGGGCTCGCGTTCCCGATGACCGTCCTGATCGTGCAGCAGCACACCTCCGACCGCCTGCGCGGTCGTGCGTTCACGGTGATCATCAGCGCGCACAACGCCCTGCTCGGCATCGCGCTCGTCGTGGCCGGCGAGTTGACGAACGCCGTCGGGCCGCGCTGGACCTACGGGGTCGCCGGGCTCCTGACGGCCGCCGGCGGCGTCACCGCGTACGGGCTCTCACGCGGCATCGCGCCGCAGCGGGCCATAGAAGCTCAGCGGGCTGCGTAGCATCCCGGCGTGAGCGAGCGCCGCACCTGGACGCGCGAGAGCCTCGTCGAGGCGGTGCAGGCGGGCGATCGCCGCGCGCTCGCGCGAGCGATCACGCTCGTCGAGAACGGCGACCCGCTCGCCTACGAGGTCGTCAGCGACGTCTACCCGAGCACCGGCCACGCGTACGCCGTGGGCCTCACCGGCCCCCCGGGCGTCGGCAAGTCGACCCTCGCCTCGTCGCTGATCCGGATCGTGCGCGCCCGCGACAAGACGGTCGGCGTCGTGTCCGTCGATCCCTCGAGCCCCTTCACGCAGGGAGCGCTGCTCGGCGACCGCATCCGGCTCGTCGACCACTTCCTCGACCCGGACGTCTTCATCCGCTCGATGGGGACACGCGGCCACATGGGCGGCCTCGCGGAGACGACGTTGCAGTCGCTCCTCATCCTCGACGCGGCCGGCAAGGACGTCGTCTTCCTCGAGACGGTGGGGACCGGGCAGAGCGAGGTGGGTGTGCTCTCGATCGCCGACACCGTCGTGCTCGCGCTCATGCCCGGCTCCGGCGACTCGATCCAGGCGCTGAAGGCCGGGATCATGGAGATTCCCGACGTGATAGCGATCAACAAGATGGATCACCCGATGGCGAAGACGATGCTGAACGAGGTGCGGCAGGTGCTGGCGCTCGGGCCGCGCGAGGGGTGGCGGCCGCCGATCGTGCTGACGGAGGCGATGCGCGGCGAGGGTGTCGAGCAGCTGTGGGAGAAGGTCGAGGAGCATCGCGCGTGGCTCGACTCGAACGGCGAGCTCGAGCTGCGCCGGCAGAGGAATCTCGCGGCCGAGGTTTTCCAGGTCGCCTCGACGCGGGCGCGGCGCCACATCGAGGCTGCCGTGCGCGGCGACGGCGAGCTGCAGCGCCTGCTCGCCGACGTGCAGGCGCGACGGCTCGATCCTCTGACCGCGGTGCGAGAGATCCTCCAGAAGGTCTTCCACGTCGATGCCGAAGCCCGCTGAGATCGAGGCCGCGCGTGCGCGCGTCGGCCGGCACGCGCGCGTCACGCCCGTCTACGGATCGGAGACGCTGTCGCGGCGTAGCGGCCGCCGTGTGTGGCTGAAAGCGGAGAACCTGCAGCGCACGGGCTCGTTCAAGATTCGCGGCGCCGTCAACAAGCTGGCCGGCCTCGGCGAGGCGGAGCGCGACGCGGGCGTGATCGCTGCGAGCGCGGGCAACCACGGGCAGGCGGTTGCGTGGGCGGCGCGCGAGCTGCAGGTCAAGGCGACGGTGTTCATGCCGCAGGACGCGCCGATGGCGAAGGTCGAGGCGACGCGCAACTACGGCGCGGAGACGGTGCTCGCGGGCGCGATGTTCGACGATGCGCTCGCCGCCGCGGAGGCGCGCGCCGCGGAGACCGGCGCGACGTTCGTGCATGCGTTCGAAGACGAGGCGGTGATCGCCGGGCAGGGCACGATCGGGCTCGAGCTGCTCGAGCAGCTCCCCGACGCGCAGACGTTCCTGGTCCCGGTGGGCGGCGGCGGCCTCGCCGCGGGCATCGCGATCGCCCTGCGCGCGCAGCGCCCCGGCGCGCGGATCGTCGGCGTGCAGGCGGGGAAGACCGGCCGCGGCACGATCGCTGACGGCATCGCCGTGAAGCATCCGGGCATCCTGACGATGTCGATCCTCGACGAGCTGCTCGACGAGCTGGTTCACGTCGAGGACGAGGAGATCGCGGAGACGATCACGTTGCTGCTCGAGCGCACGAAGCTCGTGGTGGAGGGCGCCGGGGCCGCATCGGTCGCGGCGCTGCTCGCCGGCAAGGCGGGCGGCTCGGGCGACGTGTGCGCGCTCCTCTCCGGCGGGAACATCGACCCGACGCTGCTCATCTCGGTGATGCGGCACGGCTTGACCGCTGCGGGGCGCTACCTCGTGCTCCGCACGCGCGTGCCCGACCGGCCCGGTGAGCTTCAGAAGCTGCTCGGGCTCGTCGCGGCCGAACGGGGGAACATCCTCGAGATCAACCATCGCCGCGAGGCGCTCGGGCTCGACGTCTCCGAGACCGGGGTGGAGCTGACGGTGATCACGCGCGACGACGAGCACTGCGCGCAGCTGCGCCGCGCGCTCGAAGAGCACGGCTATCCGCTCGGCTGAGCGAGGTCAGGAGCTCGTCTCAGGCGCCGCAGCGGCGGAACGCGACGACGTCGCCCGCGAAGTCCGCGATCCCTCCGTCCGCGACCGCGCTGACGTCGAAGCCCTCGCGCTGGAGCAGGGACGCTGCGATCGCAGCGCGCGCGCCGCTTTCGCAGACGGTGACGACGGGCTTCGAGCGCTCGAGCGCTCCGCAGCCGACCTTCCGCAACAGCCGGTAGGGGATGTTGCGCGAGCCGGGGATGTAGCCGCCGTCCCGCTCCGTCGTCTCGCGCACGTCGACGAGTTGCACGTCGGACGCGTCGAGCTCCTCGAGCTGCGCGACGGCGATCGTCGTCAGCTTCTCGACTGCCGCCGGCGCGAGCACGTACCCCGCAGTTTCGAAGATGCCGGCGTCGTGGAGCTTGCGCGTCGCCTCGAGCGCCTCCGCGCGCGAGCGCGCGTGCAGGACGACACGCTCGCCGGGCAGGAGCACGAATCCCGCCTTCGTCCCGAACGACCCTCCGTCCACCGGCACGCTGATCGCTCCCGGAACGTGCCCGGCGGCGTGAACTTCGAACGGCCGGACGTCGAGGATCGTCGCGTCGCCGGCGTCCTCCAGCTCCGCGGGCTCCGCAGGCTGCGCGACCCACGCCCCGCGATTCAACGCGACGACGCGCTCGGTCGTCGGCGGCTTCGGCGTCGACACCGACGCCGAGACGAGGACGAACTCCTGCATGTCGCGAAAGGCGAGCGCGCCGTTCGAGGCCCGCTCGTGCGCGATGGTGGACGAGCGCGCGCTGCTCATGTTGCCGCCGCAGAGCGACCCGGCGACGTGGCCCGGGTACACCTCGACGTCGTCGCCGAGCGCCGTCAGCCGCGCGAGCGAGCGGTAGAGATCCTCCGCGCCCTCACGCGCGGCGACCGCGAGATCGGGCCGCGCCGCATCGCCGACGAAGAGCGAGTCGCCGGTCAGCGCGATGCGCCCGTCGACGACGAACGCGCAGTGCTCCGGACGGTGACCCGGCGTGTGCAGCACCTGAATCGTGACGTCGCCCACCCGTAGCTCCAGGCCGTCGTCGAGGTGCTCGAACGGGTACTCGGGCTCGGCGAGGGGGTGGATCGAGACGGGTACGCCGTACTCGAGCGCGAAGCGCCCGTGGCCCGAGACGTGGTCGGCGTGCGTGTGCGTCTCGAGCACGCGCTCGATGCGCACGTCCGCCGCGCGGGCGGCTGCGACGAGCGGCTCGATCGCGAACGGGGGGTCGACGGCGACCGCGACGCCGGCTTCGCGATCGCCGACCAGGTAGGAAGCGCAGCCGAGATCTTCGTTCACGAACTGCCTGAAGAGCAGCACCGGAGCCGACCCTAACACCCTGTGCGGCGGCCGTACCGTCACGCGGGCGGAGGACGGAGCCAGAGGTAGAGGCCGACGAAGAGCGCCGCCAGCGAGAGCACGATCGCGACCACGGCGGCGACGAGCGCGGCCGTGCCGAGGGATCGCGCACCGTGGTCCTCCGGCCCGTGCGCGGCGACGTCCAGGCCGACCCGGTAGGTGGTCGAGGCGCCGGTCCGGTCGCCGGCGAGCACGTTGAAGAACACCGTCCCCGCGCGCGTGGGGGCCGTGCCGCGGATCGCGAAGCGTGCGAACTGGCCTCGCGGGATCGGGCCGCCGCTCCAGGTGATCGCGCCGCCGGCGCGCGACTGCGTCCACCCGGCCTTGGCCTCCGCGTCGTCGAGCTGGAACGCCGCGGGAATGCGAACGGTCACCTGGTCGACGCCGCGCGCGTCCTCCGCGTTCGGCACGGAGAAGACGAGATCGACGAGCGCGCCCGCCCGCACCTGGGCGGGGTTGACCGAGAGGTGTGCCGCCGCCGGCGCCGCGAGAACGAGCGCGAGCGCGCTACAGGCCGAGATGGCGAGCGATGACCATCCTCTCGCGCCACTGGCCGGCGACGGCTTACGCCGGGCGGAGCCCGGCTCCGCCGCCGCCTCGCCGCGCAGGCGGCCCGTTGCCTTGCGGGCCCGTGCTATTCGCACTGTGCCCTCCGGCAACCAGCCACCTGCGCGACGCCAGAGGCGCGAGCGGATTCGCGTCTCCTACAGGCCGAGATGGCGAGCGATGACCATCCGCTGCACCTCATTCGTTCCCTCGCCGATCTCCAGGATCTTCTGGTCGCGGTAGAGCCGCGAGATCGCGTACTCGTCCATGAACCCGTAGCCGCCGTGGATCTGCAGAGACCAGTTCGCGGCCCGGTGCGAGAGCTCTCCGGAATAGAGCTTCGCCATCGCTGCAGTCTTCGCGAAGTCGCGGCCCTGATCCTTCTCCCACGCCGCCTTCCACACGAGGGCGCGGGCGGCCTCGATCTCTGTCGCCATGTCGACCAGCTTCGTCTGGACGGCCTGGAAGGACGCGATCGGCTTCCCGAACTGCTCGCGCTCCTGCGCGTAGGCGTAGGCGAGGTCGTAGCAGCCCTGTGCGAGGCCGACGCCCATCGCGGCGACGGAGATCCGTCCCCCGTCGAGGATCTGCAAGAACTGGCGGAAGCCCTCGCCACGCGGGCCGAGCAGGTTCTCCTCCGGCACGCGTGCGCCCTGGAACGACAGCTCGCGCGTATCCGAGGCGCGCCAGCCGAGCTTGTGCATCGGCTCCGAGATCACGTACCCGGGGGTGCCGTTCGGGACGACGATGTTCGAGATCTCGCCGTCTCCGGTGGCGGCGGTGATCGTGACGCACGCGGTGATGTCGGTGCCCGCGTTCGTGATGAAGATCTTCGCCCCGTCGATCACCCACTCGCCGTTCTCGAGCCTCGCGGTCGTGCGCGTCGCGCCGGCGTCGGAGCCTGCGCTCGGCTCGGTCAGGCCGAAGGCGGCGAGCTTCGCCCCGGACGCGAGCTCGGGCAGCCAGCGGCGCTTCTGCTCCTCGCTGCCGAAGAGGTAGATCGGGAGCGTGCCGAGCGAGTGGTGCGCGGCGACGGTGATCGCGACCGACGAGTCGATGCGCGTGAGCTCCTCGACGGCGATCGCATACGACAGCGTGTCGGTGCCCGCGCCGCCGTACTCCTCGGGAATGGTCATCCCCATCACGCCGAGCTCGGCGAGCTCGCGCACGATGTCGTACGGGAACCGCTGCTCGCGGTCGAGCTCCTCCGCGACCGGCGCGACCTTCTCGAGCGCGAACGCGCGCACGGTGTCGCGCAGGAGCTCGTGCTCGGGGTCGAGGTCGAAGTTCACGCGAAGCTCTGCGCGAGCTCGACGATCAGGCGGACGCCGTAGCCGGTGCCGCCTTCGTCGAGTGCGTAGTCCGGGCGCCGGCGCTGGATGAATCCCGGCCCCGCCATGTCGACGTGCGCCCACGGCCCGTCGCCGGCGAATTCCTGGAGGAACATCGCGGCGAGGACGGGCGAGCCCTCACGGAGCTCGGAGGCGTTCTTCATGTCGGCGAAGTTGGAGTCGATGTAGCGGCGGTAGCGGCGATGGAGCGGGAAGCGCCAGCCGAGATCGCCGCTCGTCCTCGTCGCGGCGTCGATGCGGGCGGCCCAATCCTCGTCGTTCGCAAACCAGCCGGCGATCAGGTCTCCGAGCGCGAGCGCCATCGCGCCGGTCAGCGTCGCGAAGTCGATCACGTGCGTCGCGCCCTGCTCGCGCGCATAGTGCAATGCGTCGGCGAGCACCAGGCGTCCTTCCGCATCGGTGTTGATCACCTCGATGGTCTTCCCGTTCGAGGCGCGCAGGATGTCCCCCGGCTTGAAGGCGGCGCCGCCCTGCAGGTTCTCGCTCGAGGCGACGACGGCGAGCACACGGACCGGCAGTCCGAGCTCCGCGATCGCCGCGGCGCCTTCGATCACGGCCGCGCCGCCCGCCATGTCGCCTTTCATGTCCTGCATCCGCAGCGGGGGCTTCAGCGAGACGCCGCCGGAGTCGAAGGTGATCGCCTTGCCGACGAGGCCCAGCGTGACGTCGGCGACGGCGTCTGCCGGCTCGTAGCGCAGGACGATCAGCTGCGGCTCGTGCCGGCTCGACTGCCCGACGGCCGCGAGTGCGCCCATGCCCCGTGACTCGATCCAGTCGCGGCCGTACGCCTCGACCGTGAGCGCCGGGTGGTCGAGGCCGCGCGCGTAGACCGCGAGGCCGGGCGGCGTCAGGTCGTTCGGCGGGCGGTTCGCGAGGTCGCGCGCCGCGTCGATGTGCCGCGCGACGAGCGCCTGGCGCTGCGCGAGGTCGTGCAGGGCCGCGGGCGCGTCGAGCGCGAGCGTCAGCTCCGGCCGGTCGGCATAGCCGCGCTTGAAGAGGCCCGGGTCGTACGCCCCGTACGCGGTGCCTTCGATGATCGCGCGCGTCTGTTCTCCGTCCTCGGCGCGCCAGGCGATCGTCCCGCCCTCGGCGCGGAGCGCACGCGCTGCGGCCGCGGCCGCGCTGCGAAGCGCGTCTCCGTCCAGCGGTTCCACCGCGCCCACGCGCAGCGCTCCGTCCGACCGGCGAACCTCGCCGGCGGGGAGGGCGACGTCGAGCGAAGCGCGAACGTCGGAGCTCGCCGGCTCCCTGGTCTCGACCCGCATATCCGGGGCGCGATGCTATAGGAGACGCCGCGCCCGTCCCGATCGGTACGGTTCTGCCGACTTTTGCGTCATGCCTTCGATAACAAAGGGAATGGTGACCTGTGGCAGCAAGGGATTTCTTCGACAGCCTCCAGTCGCGTGCGGACACGTCGAAGCTCGCCGGGATGAACAATTCGTATCTCTTCGACATCGAGGGGGAGGGGCAGTGGCTCGTCGACGTCCGCGACGGCGCGATCACGGTCACCGAGGGAACGGGCGAGGCCGATGCGACCATCCAGACAGGCGCAGAGACGTTCGACAAGATCGTCGCCGGCGATCAGAACCCGACGACCGCCTATATGACGGGCAAGCTGAAGATCAAGGGCGACATCGGCGCCGCCATGAAGCTCCAGAAAATCTTCTAGTCGCGGCCTCTCCAGGCACGCAGATCCAGCCGCCAGTCGTTGCCGCCCGCACTAGACGGCCGAGTCCAGCTCCACGAGGAGCGCGCCGCCCGCGACACGGTCGCCCTCGCGCACGTGGACCGTTCGCACCGTCGCGTCGTACGGCGA
>JAICTB010000120.1 GCA_025936595.1 Thermoleophilia bacterium
CTCGACGGCATCCGGGTAGTCGGGCCGGTGGATGTACTCGAAGTACGCCTGGTCGACGACGGTGAGCACGTGCGGCGGCACGCGCTCGAAGTACGCGTCGAGCTCGTCCTGCGTGTTCATCGTGCCGGTCGGGTTGTTCGGATGGCAGATGTAGACGAGCTTCGTCCGCGGCGTGATCGCGGCGAGCAGCGCCTGGAGGTCGTAGCGATCGTCCGGGCCGAGCGGAACGAGCGTCGCCGTCGCCCCCTGCTTGCGCGCGTAGATCGGATAACTCGGGAAGGAGGGCCAGCCGCAGACGATCTCGTCGAGCGGCTCGAGCGCCGCCTGGCTGAGCATGTCGATGCATCCGTCAGCCCCGGCGCCGGCGCAGATCTCGTCGGGGTCGACGCGGTGGCGCTCGGCGAGCGCCTGCTGCAGGCGGTAGGCGCCGCCGTCGGGATAGCGGTTCAGCTCGCGTGCCGCGTCGGCGAGGGCATCGAGCGCCGCGGGAAACGGACCGAACGGTCCCTCGTTCGACGCAAGCTTGACCACCCGGTCGAGCCCGAGCTCGCGCTGGACGTCCTCGATCGGCTTCCCCGGTTTGTACGGCTGCAGCCCGTTGACGCTCGCGCGAAAGAAGGCGTCCCGGAAGTCCTCGTACCCGCCCGTCACGACTCCGAGACTACTCGGGAAGCCAGCCACTGCGGTAACGGGCAGGCTCGCCGGGCGGGAAGCGGGCGTAGGCTTCCGCCGCGTCGGTCGTCTCGCGCTCGACGCCCGCCCCATGGCGCAGCGCAGCGTCGTCGACCGTGTACGCGCCCCAGTCCGGGCCGGTCGAGCGGACGCGCGCCCCGACGGCGAGGACCACGGACGACGTCTCGCCTGCGCCGACGATCACGTGTCCCGTCCCAGGGGGACAGTGGACGAGATCCCATGGCCGCAGCCGGCGCTCCTGCCCCTCGATGATGAGGAGCGGCTCGCCGGCCAGCACAAGGAAGTCCTCCTGGTCGTGCTCGTGGTGATACATCGCCATCGCGTCGCCAGGTCCGAGCACCTGCACGTTGATCCCGAGCTGCGAGAAGTCCGCCTTCCCCTCGAAGCCCTCGAACTCGGCGTAGGCCCCGCGTCCTCCGCGAATACGCCAGGGAGCGTCGCGCGCGTTCAGCACGAACCACCCTCCGTCGGTCGCGACGAGCCCGTGCTCCGTCTGCTCGAGCGGCGACTCCGGGACCATCGACGGAGTATTGCGCGTCTACCCTGGGACCGTGACGGAGCTCGGCCTCTTCCCGCTCCCGCTCGTCCTCTTCCCCACCGAGCGGATTCCGCTGCACATCTTCGAGCCGCGCTACCGGGAGCTGATCGACGAGTGCGTCGAGACCGGCGGCGAGTTCGGGCTCGCGCTCGCGACCGGCGACGGCGCGGTGCACGAGATCGGGACGCGTGCGAAGGTCATCGACGTGCTCGAGGTGCTCGAGGACGGCCGCATGAACATCGTCGTCGAGGGTCAGGAGCGTTTCCGCCTGCTCGAGCTGACGTCGGGCCGGTCGTTCACGACCGGCCGCGTCGAGCCCGTCGCGGATGACGACGACCCGGCGAATCCGGCGGACGTCGATCGTGCCGGCTCGCTCTTCGGCGAGCTTGCGGCGCTCGCCGAGAGCGACGTCGGTCGTCCGGACCCGGCCTCGCCGAGCTTCGACTGGGAGCTCGCCGCGCGCGTGGATCTCGGTGTCGATGCGGAGCAGGAGCTCCTTGCGCTGCAGTCGCCGCGCGCACGCATGGCGCGGCTCGCGGAGCTGCTCACGATCGCGCTCGAGTCGCTGCAGGTCGAGCAGGCGCTGCGAGAGCGGGCGAGCAGGAACGGCAAGGTGTCGCCGCTCGATCCCGAACCCTAAGACGCTTCGACGACGATCCCGTCGCCGCCGCGGCGCGCGTCACCCGCCGCCGCGAGGGTTCCGTTGTCGCACACCTCGACCGCATTCGTGCCGCCGAAGAACAGGTTGCGGCGCCGCCAGCGCACGATGTCGTAGCCGAGCGCCTCGAGCCGGTCGAGCTCCGCCGCCTCGAAGCCGCCCTCGCAGTGCAGGTGCGGCTCGTCGAGGTGAACACGCGGGCGGTCGATCGCCTCGCCAACGCCGAGCCCATGTCTGACGACGTTCGCGATCACCTGCATGATCGCGCCCCGCAGCCGCACCGAGCCGGCGCTCCCGACGACGAGCCGTGGCCCGTTCGGCGCGGCGACGACCGTCGGCGCCATCATGCTTGTCAGCCTGCGCCCCGGCATCGCGGGCCCTCCCGCAACGAGGTCGTACTCGCCGAGCATGTTGTTCAGGTGGATGCCGGTGCCCGGCACGATCACGCCGGAGCCCGACCCGGTGGACGAGGACAGCGACGCCGCGTTGCCGTCGGCGTCGACGACGGAAACGTGCGTCGTCCCGCCGGCCGGTGCATGCTCGGGCTCTCCAGCCAGGCGCGCGTCGATCCGGGCGGCGGCGCGCGCAAGCTCGCCGGTCGCGAGCAGTCTGCGTGCGAGGCCGCCGCGGTGGAGGCCCGACGTGAACCCGGCGCCTCGCGCGCGGGTCTGCTCGCGCATCACCTCCGCGAGCGACGCGATCGCCTCGGCACTGCCCAGCGCGCCGCGACCGGTGCGCTCGAGCAGCGCGAGGCCGTAGGCGACGAGGATTCCGCCGGACGAGGGCGGCGGGTTGGAGATCACCTCGTGACCGAGGTAGCCGACGCGCACCGGTCTACGCCAGGCGACGCGGTACGCGGCCAGGTCGTCGCGCGTCAGGCCGCCGCCGCCCGCCTGTACCGTCGCCGCGATCGCTCCAGCCAGCTCGCCGCGATAGAGCTCTGCTGCGCCCCCTTCTCCGATCCGCTCGAGCGTGTCGGCGAGATCCGGAAAGCGGAGCGGGTCGCCGGGCCCGAGCCTGGCCCCGTCCGCGCCGCTGTAGAGGCGGCGTCCCTCGTCCGAGTGGCGCAGGATCAGGTCGAGGATCGCATGCAGGTGCGCCTGCGGCCGCGTGAGCTCGAAACCGGCGCGCGAGAGCTCGATCGCCGGCCGCAGGAGCTCGCGCCACGGCAGGCGGCCGTACGCGCGGTGCACCGCCTCGAGCCCCGCGGCGGCGCCGGGAACGGCACAGGACGCCTCGCCGATCCGGAAGATCTGGGTCGTCTCGCTGTCCCCGCCGAACCCGACGTCGACCGCGTGCATCTCGGCGCCCTCCGGTAGCGGGCGGCCGAGCCCCGGCGTCGCGACGAAGAAGTCGGCGACCCGCGCCGGCCGCCTGCCCGCGGGTACCACGAGCGCGAACCCGCCGGCTCCCGGCCCGCTGAGCGGGCTCTCTGCCACCCACGCGGCGAAGCCGGCGGCCACGCAGGCGTCCACGGCGTTCCCTCCCTCCTCGAGCATGCGTGCGCCCGCAGCTGCCGTCAGCGGGTGACCCGCGGCGATCGCGCCTCTCATGGACAGCCGGTTTCGGCCGATGGGTAGCGAGAGTTCACATGCACGAGCCGAATCTTCACCGTTTCGCAACTAACCGGCCGTACGCTTCGGCGGTCCAACCAGTTGACGCCCAGTCATGAGAATTTCCCGGACAATGATTCTGGTCTCCGCGGCCGCGGTCGCCCTGCTGGGCGCGGCCGCCGCATCGCCGCACCTCCTTGGTGGGCACGTCGCATCCGCGTTCGACGCGCTCGGGTCGGCCGAGCGCCACTGGCTGCTGCTCGGCGCCGCCGGCTTTGTCGCTGCATTCGCGGCGACCGTCGGAGCGTGGCGGGCCGCACTGGCGGCCGCCGGAGGGCGCATCTGCCCGAAACAGGCCGCCGCCCGCCTCGCGATCGGGTCGATGGTCAACTCGTTCGCGCCGGCAAAGCTCGGCGACGCGGTCAAGATCGCGCTCTGCTCGAAGGCGATCGACGCTCCGGGTCGCTTCTGGACCGCCGGCGGCGTGTACGCGGCGCTCGCCGCGGCACGCTCGCTGGCACTCGCCGCGGTGATCGTCGTCGCGTCGGCGAGCGGCGCAATGCCGCTCTGGCCCGTGTTCGTCCTCTGCGCGCTCGTTGGAGCACTCACGGCCGTATCGAGCCTCTCGGGACGCCTGCGAAACCACCCGCGCATCACCCAGGTGCTCGACGGCCTCGTGGCGCTCCGCCGCTCGCCCCGGGCGCTCGCGAGCGTGCTCGGCTGGACCGCGGCGATGCAGCTCGCGCGGCTGGGGGCGACAATGGCCGTCGCCGCGGCGCTCGGCATCCCGCACCCGGTCCTGGCAGCACTGATCATCCTCCCCGCGCTCGACGTTGCCTCGGCGTTCCCGGTCACCCCCGGCAGCATCGGCGTCGGGAGCGGTGCGGTCGCGGTCGCGCTCGCGACCCGCGGGATCGGCATGACGCAGGCTCTCGGCGTCGGTTTCGCGATCCAGGCCCTCGAGACGCTCGTGAGCATCACGGCCGGCACGTTGGCGCTGCTCTACCTCGCGCCGCACGGAGCCGCCATCCGCCGCTGGACGCTGCGCCTCGCAACGGTCGGCGCGTCGGCCGGGCTTGCGGCCGCGCTCGGGCTGTTCCTCGTCGACGCGTTCTAGTTTTCTCAGTCGCGCAGGAACGACGGCGTCTCGAGCGTGCCGCCGCCGACGGACGCCGCGGTCACGAACGACCCGCGTCTCGACGCTCCGCGGTTGCCGATCCCCGTTGCAACAACCGTGACCCACATCTGGCCCGTCAGGCGGTCGTCGATGGTGGCGCCGAAGATGATGTTCGTGTCGTCGGTCGCCGCCTCGCGCACGGCCTCGGCAGCCTCGTTCACCTCGTACAGCGTCAGATCGTCGCCGCCCGCGATCGACAGCAGGATGCCGCGTGCACCGGTGATCTCGGTCTCGATCAGCGGGCTGCGCAGCGCCCGCTCCGCGGCTTCCTTCGCGCGGTTCTCGCCACTCGCGTAGCCGATCCCCATGAGCGCGGAGCCGGAGTCCTGCATGATCGTCCGCACGTCGGCGAAGTCGAGGTTGATCAGCCCCGGATTCGTGATCAGGTCGCAGATGCCCTGGACACCGTGGCGCAGGACGTCGTCCGCGATGCGGAACGCGTCGAGCATCGACGTCGAGCGGTCGAGCACCTCGAGCAGCCGGTCGTTCGGGACGACGATCAGCGTGTCGCACGCCTCGCGCAGCGACTGCAGCCCGTCGTCGGCCTGCTTCCTGCGACGCGAACCTTCAAACTTGAAGGGCATCGTGACGATGCCGACAGTGAGCGCGCCGACCTCGCGTGAGATGCGCGCCACGACAGGCGCCGCGCCGGAGCCCGTGCCCCCGCCTTCGCCGGCGGTAACGAAGACCATGTCCGAGCCGCGAAGCGAGCGCTTGATCGCGTCATACGCGTCTTCCGCGGCCCGGCGGCCGATCTCGGGATCCGCACCGGAGCCGAGCCCCTCGGTCAGCTCGCTGCCGATGTGGATCTTCGTCGCCGCGTCGCTCATCTGCAGCTGCTGGATGTCGGTGTTCACCGCGATGAAGTCGACCTGGTTGATCCCGGCGTCGATCATCCGGTCGACCGCGTTCAGGCCGGCGCCTCCGACGCCGGCGACGCGGATGACGGCGAGGTACGACGCGCTGTCGCGCGCGCGCTCGAGCCGCGCGGGCTGCTCGGGAAGCGGCTCGAGCCAGCGCGCCAGAGGGCGGCGCTCCTCGGCCGCGTCCGGGTCGGGCTCGGGTACGGGCGCCGCGGGCGCCACCGCACGAATGGGGGTCGGCTTCCGCCGCTTCGCGGCGGCCGGCGGCGGCGAGACGGGCGGCTCCGGAACGAGCTCCTGCTGCTCGTCCTGGCCGCTCTTCCCTCGTTGCGCCGCCTCGGTCGCGCGGAAGAGCTCCGCGAGCGGGCCTTCACGCATGCTGGCGCGATTTCTCGCCATTGAGCACCTCCTTTGCGAGGTCGCGGTACATCTGCGCCGCCTCCCCTGTCGAATCGTAGGCGAGCACGGACTGCCCCTTCACCGGTGCCTCCGCAAACCGAACGGTCTTCCGAATTCGGGTGTTGTAGACGAGGTCGCCGAAGCTCTCGCGCAGGATCTCGTCCGCCTCGCGCGAGTGGGTCTGGCGCTTGTCGAACATCGTCGGGACGATCCCGATGATCTCCACGCGCGGATTCAGGTTCTCGCGCACCATCGCCAGCGTGTTCTCGAGCTGGACCAGGCCGCGCAGCGAGAGGTACTCCGTCTGCACCGGGACCACGACACCGGTCGCTGCGACGAAGGCGTTGATCGTCAGCAGCCCGAGCGACGGCGGCGTGTCGACGAGGATGTAGTCGTAGCGGCCCCTGATGGGCGCGAGCGCCTTCTCGAGCGCACGTTCGCGGCCGATCTGGCTCGAGAGCGCCATGTCGGCGCCGGCGAGGTCGATCGACGAGACGGCGATGTCGACCTCGCGCGACTCGATCACCTGCTCGATCGCCATGCGATGGACGAGCACGTCGAACATCGACCGCTCGATCGCGTCCGGATTGAGCCCCTGCGACATCGTCAGGTTGCCCTGCGGATCGAGGTCGATGAGCAGCACCTTGAAGCCTTGCTCGGCAAACGCGACGCCGAGGTTCAACGTCGTCGTCGTCTTGGCGACGCCGCCCTTCTGATTCGCGAGGACAATGACCTGCGTCTCCGCAGGCGCAGCCACGCTCGCAGGGCGAACGGCGGGACGCGGAAGGAGGCGCGCGAGACCCATGTGACAGCGCATTTCGGTTCGCCTCAGCTCATTCCTTCCGCCTCCTCTCGAAGTTTCGACGCGGCTGCCCGCGCCCGCGCATCGCCCTCGGACCGCGCCCACGCCTCGGCTTCCGGCACGAGCGCGCGCAGCTCGACGAGGAGCTC
>JAICTB010000031.1 GCA_025936595.1 Thermoleophilia bacterium
GTCGTCGAGTCGAAGCGCAGGAAGAACGCGAGTCGCCAGGCAGCGACGATCAGGACCGCATCGAAGACGAGCTGCCAGATCCGGTGCCGGTTCACCGGGAAGCGCATTACGACGGAACGAGATCCGAGGCGCGCTTCAGGACGGAGACGACCTCCGCCTGCTGCTCCTCGGTGATCCCGGCCCACAACGGCAGGCAGAGATTCTCGCGCGACGCCTTCTCCGTCTCCGGGAAGTCGCCCTCGGAGTAGCCGAGGTACCGCAGCGCCGGCTGCAGGTGCAGCGGCGGCTGGTAATAGACGGCGAAGCCGATGTCCGCAGCCTTCAGCGCGGCGGCCAGGCGGTCGCGCTCGGGGGAGCGGACGCAGTACATGTGGTAGACGTGGCCCGCGTCGTCGGCCGGCGTCTCGACGAGCCCGTCGAGCAGCTCGGTGTAGCGCGCAGCCGCCTCGCGGCGCTGCGTGTTCCACACGTCGATGTGCCGCAGGAAGATGCGCAGGAACGCGGCCTGCATCGCATCGAGCCGCGAGTTGTAGCCGACGTAGAGGAACTCCTTCTTCGCCGCCGAGCCGTGGAAGCGCAGCATGCGGAGCCGCTGTGCGAGCTCGGCGTCGTTGACTGAGATAAGGCCCCCGTCGCCGAGCGCGAACAGGTTCTTCGTCGGGAAGAAGCTGAACGTCGAGACAACGCTCGTCGCGATGCCGCGCGCACCGAACGCCTGCGCCGCATCCTCGATCACCGGCACACCGAAGCCGGAGAGATTCGGCGCGGGGCGGCCGAAGAGGTGCACCGGCATGATCGCCTTCGTGCGCGCCGTGATGCGATGCTCGATGTCCGCCGGATCGAGGTTGAGCGTCGTCGCGTCGATGTCTGCGAACACGGGTGTCGCGCCGCGTCGCGCAATCGCCTCTGCGGTCGCGTAGAACGTGAACGCCGGGCAGATCACTTCGTCGCCCGGGCCGATCTCCATCGCATCGAGGACGAGCACGAGCGCGTCGGTGCCGTTCGCGCAGCTGACGGCGTCCTGCGTGCCGAGCTTCGCGGCCGCCTCGCGCTCGAACGCCTCGACCTCGGGGCCGAAGATGAACCTCCCAGTCTCGAGCGTGCGCGCGAAGGCGTCCTGCAGCTCGGGGATTAGCGGCGCGTACTGCGCCTTGACGTCAACGTGGGGGATCGACATCGGCGGGCTCAATGGTAGCCGGGCGGCGACCGCGAAGCACAACGTACGACACGGCGACCACGATTCCCGCGACGACCGCGTACTCGACCCAGCGGAAGTCCTCGTGGAAGGTGTCCCAACTCGAGCCGAGCGCCCAGCCGACGGCCGCGAGAGCGAGGCACCACACCGCGTTCCCGATCAGCGTGAACACGTTGTACCGCGGGAACGGGCTCTCGAAGACGCCGGCCGGGATGGAGACGAACGAGCGCGCCACCGGCGTGATGCGTCCGAGCAGCACCGCCCACACGTCCCAGCGCTGGAACCATCGCTCGGCGCGCTCGAGCTTCTGCGGCGTGAGATGGAACCAGCGGCCGTGCCGCTCCAGGAACGGGTGGCCGCCGCGGTAGCCCACCCACCAGCCGACGATCGCGCCGAGCTGGTAGCCGACGACGCCGGCAACGACCACGGAGATGTAGGCGGCGAAGCCGGTCGCATGCCAGCCGAAGACGTCGAAGCGGTGCACGAGCGCGCCGGAGGCGAGTGCGCCGCCGTACACCATCACGAGCTCGCTCGCCGCTGGGAACACGGCATCGACGAACATCAGGACGAGCACGGCGACGATGCCGTAGTGCGCGAGCCACGAGGTCATCGCGCGACTCTAGTGAACGCGAACGAAGCGGTGATGTCCGACGTGCCGACCTCGCTCGCCACGACGAGGTGCGCGACGTAGGCGCCTCCGAACGCCTTCGAGCCGCGCGGCAGCCTGCCGTCCCAGGTGAGCGACTGCGCACCTGGCTGCAGGCTGACCGAGGGCAACGCGCGGATGACGACTCCGCCGCGTGTCTCGATGCGCAACGTGATCGTCGCCGGACGTGCGAGCGTAAAGCGGAAGGTGGCGGTCCCGCGCGCGGGCTTCGGCGCGACGAGCGCGCGCAACGTGGTGTCGTAGCGGAACGTGCGATCGATCGTGGAGGTGCGCTTCAGGTCGTCGACGGCAGTGACGTTCCAGTGCCAGGTTCCTTCGGCGTCGAACGCCGAGAACGCGAACGGATACGAGCCTGCGTCGTGCTGCGCGTTCGCCTCGAGAACGTGGGCAACGCCGTTCGGCCCGATCAGCTGGGCCGTGACGAGCGACGGGCGCACGAGCTTGTAGCTCAGCGGCTCCTCGGTGCTGCCGGGCTCGCCGGTCAGGAGCGCGAGCGGCGGCTCGGCTGCATAGACGCCGAAGTACTGCACGAGCAGCGCTTCCCGCACCGCGCGCTCGCCTGCGCGACTCGACGGATGGTTGAGCAGCTGTCCGTCGAACGCAACGGTCACGTCGTCGCCCGCCTCGACGCCAGCGGCAGTGACGGCACCGAGCCGTGCCATCGCCTGGCCGAGCTCGTAGGCCGTCAGCCCGACGCTGTAGCCCGGCTGCCCGCCGTCGACGGCGACGAGGATCACGCGGCCGTCCGCGAGCTGCCCGACGCCGGCGCGGGGCTCGCGGGCGGTCACCTGGTCGTTCGTGAAGTCCTCGAGCGAGCGGAACACCGGGACGCCGTTTCGCACGAGGAGCGGGCCCCCGCCGAGCGCGGCGGTGACGCCCGTCCACGCCGGCTGCAGGATCAGGCGGGCAGTAAGCGGCGTGCCGACCGGCGCCTCGGCCTGCAGCTTTGCGGCCAGCGACCCGGTCGCCTGGAGGACCGCTCCGCCCGGCGGGATCGGCTCGCCCCCGTTCGCGCCGACCGCTGTCACGGTCGCAGTCAGGTCGACGTTCGGCGCGGCCGCCGGGAACGGCTGCAGGATAGCCTCGGCGGATCCCGCGACCACCGGCGCGCGCGGGCCGTAGGCGGGCGTGAAGAGGATCGCCTGGCCGGGGTTCGGCTGCACGTTCAGGCCGTTCAGCGCGCGGCGCTGGCCGCTGCCCTTCCACGTGCCGAAGAACCTGACGCGGTCGATGTGCACCGCCCCTGCCGCGTCGATCCCGATCGACGAGCGGCTCGCAAGCGGCGGATGCTCGAGCGTCCCGCCCGACATGAAGACGCCGGCCGGATGCCCGTCGGCCGCACCGAACAGATCGCCGTTGATCCCCGCGACGGTCGCCTGGCTCGAGACGTCGCGCTCGATCTGCGTCACGCGCTCGCGGCCGCCGACGACGGTGCCGCCCGCGAGCACCGGCGCAAGCTGGTAGAGCCCGCTCTGGTCGCCGGGCCGAGGCGCGGTGATCACGTGCAGGGCAACGGCGCCGTGCGGCGTGAACTCGATCGTCTTCTCGTAGGTGACGCCCGGCAAGAGCTCGGTGCCCTGCGCGTGGGCAGGTGCGACGAATATCGCCGTGAGCAGGAACATTGTCGCGACACGGCGCAGCATGACCCGGTGGCGAGGGTACCTGCGATAGTCCAGCGATGGGAGTCGCGCATCGCGACGAGGTGGAGGAGCACCGCGCAGCGAAGGGCGAAATCGAGGCGACCCTGCAGCGGCTCGGTCACGCCGCGGGTGCGAAGACCGTGGGGGTAAACCTCGTGCGCGTCGCGCCGGGCAAGCTGCCGACGCCACCGCACTCGCACGGCGCGTCGGAGGAGCTGTACTTCGTCCTCTCGGGCTCGGGGCTCGCCTGGCAGGACGACGCCGTCCACGAGGTGCAGGAGGGGGACTGCGTCGTGCACGTGGCGAACGAGATGGAGCACACGTTCGTCGGCGGACGCGATGGGCTCGAGTTGCTCGTCTTCGGCACGAACCATCCCGTCGAGTACGGGTGGCTGCCGCGGTCCGGCGCGGTGCGACTCGGCTGGCCGTGGATCGAGGGTCGCACCGACGACCCGTGGGAGCTCGAGGCGCAGGCCGGGCCGCTCGTCGTCGGAGAGCCTGCGGAGCGACCGCCGAACATCGTCTCGCTCGAGAGCGCGACCACCGAGGAGGACGAGACCGGTGTCTGGAAGGAGCTCGCCGGAGGCGGCGGCTCCGAGCAGAGCGGCCTCAACTGGGTGCAGGTCGCACCGGGCCGAGCGGCCGTCCCGCCGCACTGCCACTCGGAGGAAGAAGAGGTGTACGTCGTCCTCGACGGCGACGGCACGCTCGAGCTCTGGCCCTCGCCGGTCGCCGAGGCGCGCGGCGCGGCACGCGAGGATGTTCCCATTCGTGCGGGACACGTGATCGCGCGGCCCGGCGGCACGAGGATCGGACACCGTCTCTGTGCCGGCGGGAGCGGCCTGACGTACCTCGTCTACGGGACGAGAAGGGCAAACGACATCTGCTACTACCCCCGGTCCCGGAAGATCTACTGGCGCGGCGTCGGCCTGATCGGGCGCGTCGAGTCGCTCGAGTACTCCGACGGGGAGCCAGACTAAGAAGCTCTCGAGGCTTACGTTCGGCTTACGCTGCCCTAGCGGTCTGCGTACCTGCGGCTTGCATGGTTCAGTGGACGTCAAAGAAAGTGATTGGAGGACCATGCGCAAGTTCATCTACGCAAGCGCGGCCGTCGTCGCGCTCGTCGCGACGAGTGTCGCGGTTGCACATGGGATCGAGGGCGCGAAGAGCTCCAAGGCCGTCGCGGCGACGTTCAGCGCGACCGGCAGTAACGCCTCGAGCCGCACGTGCACGACGACCGACAACAAGACGATCGTCGTCACCGACGGCAAGTACACCGGTACCGCCGCGAGCGGCGACTCCGAGCTTGCGGGTGCGATCACGTTGCGCGCGCGCAGCGTAATCAACACCACCGACCAGGTCGGCACCGTCACCGGGACGCTGCGGGTCAACGCCTCGGGCAAGGACACGCTGGCTGCGTACTCGGCCGTCTACGACCACGGCACGATCGCGGGCCTCGCAGCCGGACGGGCGCACCAGCCGAACGCACGTCTCGTCGCGAACCTCTCGGCGACGTTCGACGCAGCGTCGGGCTTCACGAACGGCAAGCTCGGCGGCGGCACCGCTGCCGGCTCGGCGATCGAGCTCGCCGGCGGAAGCTGCAAGCCGTCTCCGCGCCCGGTGCCGCAGAAGAGCGAGGCGCACGGAACCATCTCGGCGCTCTCGACCACCTCGATCACGGTCGCAGGCCTGACGTGCACGATCCCCGCCGATCGCTCGGCGAAGATCAACGCCAGGTTCAAGGCGAACGACGCGGTGGAGATCAACTGCTCGCTCGTCAGCGGCCAGAACACGCTGACGAAGATCGAAGCCAAGCACCACAAGCACTGATCGGACGGGCTAGCGGAGGGCCCGAGACGGGCCCTCCGCTACCGTTCGCAGCGTGAGCGACACCCGCACCGCGCTCGTGGAAGGGCTGATGGAGCGCTTCCCGCACATCCCGCCCGAGGCCGTGCTGAAGGAAGACCTGCTCCGCACCGGGATCGCGTTCGACGAGTCAGCGCTCACGGACAACCTCGAGGGCGAGATCAAGCCGAAGTCGTACTTCATCTTCTCGTTCGACCAGAAGCCGCTGACCGAGCTCGGCGAGGCGGCGATCCGGCGGCCGCCCGAGGAGATCGCGCTGACCGGGGGGCCGTACGAGCTGCGCCGCACGATCGTCTCGGTGCGCGTCAATCCCGGCTCGCCGTACCGGATCGCGCGCGACGAGACCGGCGGGCTCCAGCTCTCGCTCGAGGGCCGCGCGACCGCAGATGTCGGGCTCCCGCCCATGCCCGAGTACTACCGCCACGAGCTCGCGAACGGGAAGACGGTGATGGAGACCGCGCCGACGATCCAGTGGGGCTACCTGATCTATCTGACCGTGCTTCGCCTCTGCCAGTACTTCGGCGCGAAGGAGGAATGCCAGTTCTGCGACATCAACCACAACTGGCGCCAGCACAAGCAGGAGGGCCGCCCCTACACCGGCGTGAAGCCGGTGGACGACGTGCTGGAGGCGCTCGCGCTGATCGACCGCTACGACACCGCGAAGGCCTCGAAGGCGTACACGCTCACCGGCGGGTCCGTGACGAGCACGGTCGACGGGCTCGCGGAGGCGGACTTCTATGGCCGCTACGCGCAGGCGATCGAGGAGCAGTTCCCGAACCGCTGGATCGGCAAGGTCGTCGCGCAGGCGCTGCCAAAGGCGGACGTGCAGCGCTACAAGGACTACGGGATCACGATCTACCACCCGAACTACGAGGTGTGGGACAAGCGCCTCTTCTCGCTGATCTCGCCCGGGAAGGAGCGCTACGTCGGCCGCGAGGAGTGGCACCGGCGGATCTTCGACGCGGCCGAGGTCTTCGGTGCGCGCTTCGTGATCCCGAACTTCGTCGCCGGTGTCGAGATGGCGAGGCCCTACGGCTTCGAAACGATCGACGAGGCGATCGCGTCGACGACGGAAGGGCTCGACTACTTCATGAGCCGGGGTATCACGCCCCGCTTCACGACGTGGTGCCCGGAGCCCGCGACGCCGCTCGGCCGTGACAACCCGGCCGGCGCGCCGCTCGAATACCACATCCGCCTGCTCGAGACCTACCGTGCGACGCTCGAGCGTCACGGCCTGAAGCCGCCGCCCGGCTACGGCGTCGCGGGCGCAGGCAACGCGGTGTTCTCCGTCAGCTCGTTCATGGACACGCTCGCGCCGGACGAGGTGACGGTCGAGGAAGCGGTGCCGGCGTGAACCGTCTATCGGTCGACGAGGCCCGCACGTTGTGGAACGAGGCATCCGACGACGAGCTGAAGGCGCTCGCGCAGGATGCGCGTGCGCGCTACCACGATCCGAAGCACGCGACCTACATGGTCATGCGGATCATCAACTACACGAACGTGTGCGTCGCGCAATGCGACTACTGCGCGTTCTACGTGCTACCGAATCAGGACGGCGGCTACGTCCTGTCGCGGAGCGACGTGTTCGCCAAGATCGACGAGCTGCTCGCGGCCGGCGGCGATCTCGTCGCGTTCAACGGCGGCTTCAACCCGAAGCTGCCGCTCGAGTTCTACTGCGACCTGTTCGCGTCCGTGCGCGAGCGCTATGACGATCGCGTCGAGTTCTATGCGCTGACGATCGCGGAGTTCGTTTATCTCGCCGACCGGGCGGGGCTGTCGCACGCGGAGGCGGCGGCGCGGCTGCGCGACGCCGGGGTGCACTGGATTACCGGCGGCGGCAGCGAGATCCTCACCGAGGACTTCCGCAAGCGGCACGCGAAGTTCAAATACACGGTGCGCGAGTACTTCGACGCGCAGCGCGCGATCGTCGACGCGGGCCTCAAGACGACGGCGACGATGGTGATCGGCTTCGACGAGACCCTCGAGGAGCGGCTCGAGCATCTGCAGCGCACGCGCGACTTCCAGGACGAGACCGGCGGGCTCTTCTCGTTCCTCTGCTGGACGTACAAGCCGTACGGCACCGCCTTCGGCGGGCGCGAGATCTCACCGCGTGAGTACTGGCGGCACATCGCGCTGTCGCGGATCTTCCTCGACAACGTCAGGCACGTGCGGACATCCGTGCTGACCCAGAACGCCGAGGCGTTTCGGGCGCTCGACTTCGGCGCGGACGACTTCGACCTGCCGATCGAGGACGAGGTGACGCAGAAGGCGGGCGCGACGATCGAGCTCGACCTCGAGGGACTGCTCGCGATTCCGCGCTCGCTCGGCTACACGGTCTCGTACCGCCGCGCCGAGCGGCCTGCCGCGCTGACGGCGTAGACACGCTCCGCCGCGGGCCGTAGGATCGCTGGCGATGGCAGTCGCCTCGCATGCCGCCCCCGCGATCGCCGCGGAGCGGCCTCAGTTCGAGATCGTCCCGCGGAAAGGGCTGCCGCTCGTCGCGATCGTGCTCGTCGGCGTCGTCGTCGCGATCGCGCGGGACTCGCGCTGGGGGCTCGTCTTCTGCCACGTCGTCGGCGGCGGGCTCTGGACCGGCATCGACCTCTTCGTCGGGTTCGTCGTCGGCCCGATCATCGGCCGCATGTCGATCCCTGCGCGGATCGAGTTCTCGACGCGCTTCATGCCGAAGATGCTCCTGATCATGCCGACGATCGTCACGATGACCCTCGCAGCCGGTTTCCAGATCGCGCGCCAGGACGCGTTCCTCGACACGTCGAACCCGCGCCATGCCTGGGTCGTCGCGTCGTTCTTCGTCGTGGGCGTGATGGCGGTGATCGCGCTCGCCTATCTCGAGCCCGCCAACGTCGCGGTGCTGTTCGAGCTGCGAAAGGCGCAGCCGGATGGACGCGTGATCGAGAAGCTGATGAAGCGCTTCGTCTACACGGCCGGCATCACCGGCGTGATGCAGGTTGCGACGCTGATCATCATGACGAGGCTCGTCAGTTGAGCGTCGCGCCGTTCGACCGCACGCTGCCGCCGGTGACCGAGATCGGCGCGGCGTCGATGATCGCGATCGCAGGCGGCGTGATCTACCTGGCCGCGTACCTGCCGAAGCACGCCCCGCTGTGGGCCGCGGTCGTGCTGCTGCTCGTCGCTGCCGCCCTGCAGCTCCTGAATGCGGTGCTGCTGTCACGCATCGAGGGGTTCGCGTGGTCCCGGTTCTTCCAGGTCGGCCGCTGGGCGCTGCTCGCCTACGCGCTGATCGCGGGGATGATCGAGTTCGCCTTCGTCTTCGACCACACTCGCGGGCCGCAGCTCCTCGTGATGACGCTGATGCTCGCGCTCTTCATGCTGAATGTCCCGGTGCTGATCGCCTTCACGGTCGCGCGGTACGAAGCGGCCTCCGGCTAACATCGCGGCATGTGCCGCAACATCCGCGTTCTCCACAACTTCCAGCCGTCGACCACCTCCGACGAGGTGCAGGCAGCCGCGCTCCAGTACGTGCGCAAGGTCAGCGGGATGACCAAGCCGTCGAAGGCGAACGAGGCCGCGTTCCAGCGGGCGGTGGACGACATCGCCCACGCGACGGAGCATCTCCTCGCCGATCTCGTGACGACGGCCCCGCCGAAGGACCGCGAGACGGAAGCCGCGAAGCGGCGCGCGCGCAGCGCGGCACGCTTCGACCGGGTCGCCTAGTCGCGCCGCGGGTCCTCCCGCCGGCCGATCTCGGCGGCCTCACCGTGCTTCTGCACGATCGTGTAGCCGTCGAAGGTTTCGACGACGGTCTCGATCTCGGGCAGCCAGTGCCCGGGCGCCGTGGCGAACTGCGTCGGGTCGGATCGCAGCCGCTCGTACGCGGCCACGGTCATCTGCAGACGAAGCGTGCAGTCGACGTTCGAGCATTCGCACAGAAACTCGTACGCGTGCTCATCCGCCCCGTGCCGGTCCGCGCTGTGCTTGATCTGCTCGTTGATCTCGCGAAAGAGCATTTCGTTCTTTGCGAGACGCGTCTCCCGGGCGTCCACGAGAGGTAAACGGTGCCGGGCGCGGGCGGGGTACGCCGATCCCTACGCGGCGCGGTAATCAGCCGTCGACGGCGAATACCGCATATCCGTTCGCGCCGTCGGTCAGCTGGCGCACACGCGGGGACGTGCACGCGGCCCACTGCTCGGTCGTCGCGAGTCGCCCCGCCTCCTGCGCCTGGGCCGTCGATTCGTCACCGGTCAGGAGGATGAAGACGCGCTTCCCGCGCAGATCTGCGCATCGGCCCGGTGTCTCCGAATCGACGCGGCCGGGGAGAAACCACGGCACCATCGGATCGCCGGTGACGAGCCTGCCGTCGCCGAGCTGTGATTCCGCTGTTGCGATCGTCGACTCCAGTGCCGGGAGAACAACGTGCATCGTGCGCGTATTCGTTTCGAGCCCGGACCATCCGAGCGACCGGTACTCCGTCCACATCGCTCCGTGGAGGCCGTCGAGCCCGCTCAGCGACATCCACATTGCCAGCACGAGGACGACGGCGGGCACCACCGCGAGCGAGAGGCCCGCGCGAGCAAGTGCGCGAACGCCCGCGGCGAGCGGGAGCGCGATCAGCACCGCAAGTCCCGGCCACGCCGTGGCAGCAAGGCGATCCGCGTACGTGGCCGATGCGACCCATGCGGCGAGTGGGGGAACCCCGAGCGCGGCCGCGAGCGTGATCGCGCGCATCGATGGAACGCCGGCCGGCGAGACGAAGACGACCGCCAGCAGGACGAGCGCGAATCCGATGAACACGAAGCCCAGCTGAGCCGTTGCGAATGGCCCGTTGTGCACGCCGGCCGCAAGCGGCCCGACCGCGCTCCAGAGCACGGCGGCTACGAGAGCGCCGACAGCTGCGAGCCGGTGCGGCACCCGCAGAGCCCGGCCGAGTGCGTAGACCAGCGCGAACAGGGCGGGTAGCCGGACGGCGGCTCCGAGCACGTCGGCTCGCAACACCGCGTCGGGCCGAGTCGTGTCTGCGAGCCCGGCCCAGAATCCCGTCGTCCCCAGCCTCAGAAAGGTCAGCAAGTCGGTGTGGAAGCGAAGGGCCATCACCTCGTCGTAGGCGAGACCGACGAGAGCGCCCGCGATGACCGCCGTGCCGGCACCGACGACGAGACGTCGATGTTCTCGAAGGGAGTTGAAGGACAGAACAAGTCCCAGCGGAACGAGCGGAAGCAGCGCGGTCTGCTTCGTCAGCACCGCCAACGCCGTCGCCCCGGCAACGGCGACGAGATCCAAACGCCGCGCGGACGCCCGCACGGCGAGCGCCGCGGAGAGCGCGACGAGCGCCGCCGCGGGAACGTCCGTCTGCGCGGAGAGCGACTGACCCGTGAAGGACGGGATCGAGATCGAGATCGCGCCGGCGATCGCGCCTTCCAGTCGCGAACGGCCGAGCGTCGTCGCGAGCGTGAAAACGGCCGCGATCAGGAGGACCGCGAACGCGAGCGACAGCAGCCTGCCTGCCGTGAAGCTCACGCCTGTCACCCACCAGACCAGCCCCTGGAGCTCGTAGAAGAGCGGGCGTGCGGCGGCCTGAGGGCCGAGGAAGGCCGGGTCGACCTTCCCGTGCTGGGCGATTTCCCGCGACCACACACCGAAGGCAAACGAATCCCACTGGTGGAACGGGAGGGTCGCGGCGAGCAGAACGCCGGCGACCGCGAAGCCGGCAGTCGCGGCCGCCGTCACGCCGACGTAGACAGTCGACACGCCCGGCCGCCACCGTGCCGTCGCGGCCGCGGCGAGGCCGGCCATTACGAGACGGCGGCGCCCGTCGGCGCGACGAAGCGCAGCTCCGGGACAGCGTCGAGCTCGCCGACGTCGTGCGCCAGCTCGAGGAACGTGTAGAGACCCGCACGCTCGCGCGGGCCGAAGTGGTAGCGGAGCTTCTCGAAGTACCGCGCGAGGAAGCCCGCCGGATAGCCGTAGCGCTCCGCCGACTCGTAGGCGAGCTGCTCTGGCTCCGCGCGCGCCGCGCGCAGCGACGCAACGAGCGCATCCTCGAGCTCGGCGAGGCCGGGGTGGGCCGGCTCCGGTGCGGCCCACACTGCGAACACCATCGGCAGCCCGGTTCGCTCGAGCCACAGGCGGCCCAGGTCGTGATGCGGCGTCGGATCCTCGAACGCGGAGCGCAGCGCGGCGTCGCCGATCAGGAGCTTCGCCTCGGCATCTTCGCCGAGCGGCACGTGCTCGGCGTCGGGGAAGAGCACCTTCGTCAAGACGACGGACGTCGCCGACTCGGGCGTCACCGCGACCGAGCGGATCCGTGCGAGCGGCGTCTTGGAGATCAGCTGGATCGACTCGACCGCTCCCTCGCTCGACACGCAGAGACGCGGCAGCAGCCGCAGCGTCTCGGCGTTGCGCGCGTACTCGATCGACGAGATCGGCGCGACGTCGAGCTCGCGGGCGACGAGCTGCCTGTTGAGCGCGGTCGGCACACCGACGACCTCGTCGACCTCGGCCTCGAGCCGGTAGAAGACGGGCGCCATGTTCACGTAGCCGATGCGGCCGAGCCTGATCACCCGCTCACCCGGCCCGGTCGACGACGGCGTAGGTCAGCGCTTCGAGCTCGTCGCGATGCGGGTGCGCGCCGAGAGCCGTACGCGCGCGCGCGGCGTAATCGAGTGCGGCGGCGCGCGAGCGGTCCAGCGCGTCGGTCGACGCGACGCGAACGAGAGCGCCGTCGAGGGGGCCGCCCGCGAGCGCGGCTCGGACCACCTCGTCCTGCTGCGCCGCGTAGAGCAGCGGCATCGTCGGCGTTCCCTCGCGCAGGTCCGTGCCCGGCACCTTGCCCGTCTCCTGGGTCTGGCCCGCGCAGTCGAGGATGTCGTCTGCGAGCTGGAACGCGACGCCGAGCGCGGCCCCGTAGGCGCCGAGCCTCTCGTCGCCGCCGGAGCCGAGCATGCATGCGGCCTCGATCAGCTTGCCCGTCTTCAACGCGCAGCGCTCGAGGTACTTCTCGATCGGCGTGTCCGGATCGTTCGCCTGCAGCTTCTGCATCGCCTCGCCCCGCGCGAGGCAGAGCGCCGCGTCTGCGAGCGCCTCCACGGCGCACCCGTCTCCCGTCTCCGCGAGCACCGAGAACGCGCACGCATAGAGATAGTCGCCGGCCGCCTTCGCCGCGTTCGCACCGTAGACCGACCACGCGGCGGGCAGGCCGCGCCGCAGGCGCGCACCGTCGACAAGGTCGTCGTGCACGAGGGTCGCCATGTGCACCATCTCGACCGACACCCCTGCCGCGACCGACGGCTCACCCGTCGCCGTGAGGAAGCACAGGAGCGGTCGCAGCCGCTTGCCGCCCGCGGCAAGGGCCTCGCCGGCGACCTCCTGCGCGAGACCCGGATGCGCGGCGACCGCACGCGCGAGACCCGTCTCGACCTCCGCCATGTACGACGCCACACCCGGCACCTCGTGCGCCTGCGCGAGCTGGGTCATGCGGCGATTCCCGTGTGCAGCGCGACGATCGACCCGCCGAGCAGGCGGAAGCGAACCTCGCCGAACCCGCAGTCGCGCAGCAGCGCCGCCAGCCGCTCGGCGCTCGGGAAGCGACGCACCGACGCGGGCAGGTACGTGTACGCCGAGCCGCCCGGCAGCACCTTGCCGAGCAGCGGCACGATCCGATCGAACCACAGCGAGTAGAACGGCTTCAGCGCGCCGCGCGGCTGCGTTATCTCGAGCACCGCGAGGCGGCCGCCGGGACGCAGGACGCGGCGCAGCTCGCGCAGCGCGAGCTCGAGGTCGGCGACGTTGCGCACGCCGAAGCCGACGGTCGCCGCGTCGAATGTGCCGTCGGCGAACGGGAGCGCGAGCAGGTCGCCGCGGATCCACTCGAGCGGCGCCTTCTTGCGTGCCCGCGCGAGCATCTGCTCGGAGAAGTCGAGGCCCGTCACCTTGCCCGCGCCCGCTTTGAGATCCGCGATCGCGAGGTCGCCCGTGCCGCACGCCGCGTCGAGCACACGGTCGCCGCGGCGGACCGCCGCCTCGGCCGCGAGCCGCCGCCAGCGCACGTCGAGACCGGCGGTCATGACGCGATTCATGACGTCGTAGACCGGCGCGATCCGGTCGAACATGGTGCGGACGGCGTCCGGAGCGAGCGTCACGGCTGGCCCCAGCGCGGGATGAGCGCGTTCTCGAGGCCGAGCTGGTCGAGCACGCGCGCGACGACGAAATCGACGAGATCGTCGACGCGCTCGGCACCGTGGTAGAAGCCGGGCGCGAGAAAGAGAATCGTGGCGCCGGCACGGCGCAACGTGAGCATGTTCTCGAGGTGGATCGCCGAGAGCGGCGTCTCGCGCGGACAGAGAACGAGCTTGCGTTCCTCCTTCAACGCAACGGATGCGGCACGGTGGATCAGGTTCTGCATCGCCCCCGA